>JANXSH010000313.1 GCA_025356615.1 Planctomycetia bacterium
CCTCTTCCACACGAAGGCAGCGCAGTCGTCGCCCCTCTTGGCCGCCGAACACCTCCCACCAGCTGCCCATCCACTCCGGGCCGCGCGTCGGCTCGTTGCCGTCGCTCTCCGCGAGCAGCGCGTGCCAGGCGGGTCCGAGCCGGTGGAGGTCGGTCGCCTCCGTCAGCACGTCGGCCCTGACGCCTGGCTGCATGGTCTGGGTGCTCATCGGGTTCGGGTTCCCAGAAGTCTCCGGAGGCGGCGAATCACCCGATACGCGAAATACTTGGCCCGGTCGCCCCAGCCGGAGACGCCCGCCGGACGCGGCCTCAGCCCCCGCGCGCGGAGCCAACGATTCGTGCGGTAGATGATGCCCCGCCGCTCGCTCTCCCGCGTCTGGAAGGTGATGCTGAACGAGATCGACACCTCGGGGCCGTTCTCCACCCAGTGCGGGGCGGTAACGGGGACGTGGACCCCCTCGCCCGGTTGGAGGACGAACGTGCTCGCCTTCTTCTGGGACTCTTCCCGGAAGGCGAGGTTGCGATGCGCCCCGCAGTAGAATCGCTCGAGATCCTCCTCGCCGACGAGGGAGCGGTCGTCTTGGGGGAAGACGTGGATGGTCTTCTCCCCGCGAATCTGGAGGAGGAAGTTCAACTCCGGGTCGATGTGGAACGGCGTCACGGCACCGGGGGACGAGACGAAGATGAACGCCTCGCGCAGGTCCATCCGCCGGGCCTGCGGGTGGCCGGTCTGCTCGACTTCGCCGAGACACCGGTCGAGCAGGTCGGCGTAAGCCGGGTCGCGTTCGACGTTCTTCAAGACCAGCCAGGAGCGACACTCGGCGATGCGGCGGATCGTCTCCTCCGGGGACAATCCGTTGCGCGGCGTCTGGCCGGGGTCGATGCTCACGGGGATGTCGCCCGCGTTGTATTCGACCCGGTCCTCGGGCAGGGACTTCGCCAACTCGAGGAGGCGCGGAACCTCGAAGAGCGGATGGCCCGCGAGCCGATGCCGGATCGCGAACGGCGTCTGGCCGAAGTGGGAGTCGAACGCCGGACGATCCAGGTCGAGGAGCGGGCTTCCTGCCGCCGGTGCCGAGGTCGGCGACTCGAGAGAATTCATGGGGTCAATCCTGTTCGGCCAGAAAGTGCGGAAGGGGGGATCGCCGCAGGCTGCGGCGCAACCAGCGGGCGACCGGCATCGCGGAGACGACGAGGTCGCCCGGCCCTCGACCCGTCGCGACGTATTGCGTCTGGACGACCCGGCGTTCGCTCCAGAGGCGATCGATCATCGGGTGGTCGGGGATCGTGCAAGAGTCCATCCAGCGCACTTCCTTCATCGTGTGAATGTGTTCGATGTTGAACAGCTCGAGGAGGACGCCCGGTGAGCAGGCGGGGTGCGTCTCGTCGAAGGCGATCTTGTAAGCGAACGACCCCTGGCCGGAAACGAAGTTGCACTTCATCGCGATCGGCTCGCCGTCGAGGAACAGCCCCAGCATCAGGAGTTTGCCGCGCCGGAACGCGCCGCGCGTCATCGTCCGAAAGTAGTCGGCACCCGCGCTGCTCGAGAGCATGGCCGTGCCCTCCCGCCCTTTCCAGCCGGCCGCCTCCAGGCGGAGGAAGTTTTCCGTCCAGGTGTCCAGGTCGGATTCGTCCCGCAAGACGAGCCGATCGACGCGGCCCTTGTCGGCGAACTGCCTCGCCTTCCGTCGCAGATCCTTCCGCCTCTTACCAGGCAGAGCCTGTTCGAGATAGCCCTCGGCACTCTGTCGCACCGTAATGAATGCCCGGCCATACGATTCGACGACGAAGCTCGGGCGGGCACGATGGTGGCACGCCTGGGTCAAGGCCTGGCCGAAGGCCGCGTCGCGCGTCGCGAGTTCCATGCGCCAGAGGGGCGCGCCCTCCGGGTCGCTCGAGGCCCAGTCGAAGAATCGCCCCATGACCGCGTTCGTCGATCCGGCGCGAAGGAGCGGCGTCGTCAGGAAGCAATACAGGTGTTGTAGCGACTCGAGAACGGTGATCGGGATCAGGCGGTGGAGTCTCCGCCGCACGAGGGGGAAGAAACCGCACAGGACGGGCACCCGACGTTGTGCGTTGATCGGCTGATAGATCAGGACGAAGCGGAGGTCGAGTCCGGTGCCGAAATGCGCCAACGCCGGGAGCAGATTCCACGACTCGTAGAACGGATTCGGCTCCGCCGCGTTCTTCGCCAGGTCGTCCCAGGCGGCGACGTGGTCGAGCAACTCCGTCGCGCCGTGCAGCACGAGGACGGTCAGGGACGGGACGGCCTCCTCGACAGGCGAGGGCGTCCGATTCTCGTCCCGCGCTATGGGCGTTTCCGTGAGCTGGCTCATCGGGATCCGATCAGGGAGTGGGACGCCGGGAAGTCACTCTGGTATTCCGTCGGCCAGAGGTTCGGATAGCCCTCGAAAGGCTTGCTCCGCTTGAGGGCGTAGATCCAGTGCAGGCAGCCGCTCAGGTAGACCTCGAGGTGCGCCAGGCTCTTGAAATAGGGGACGGCCTCGCGCGGCAATATCTGGTCGTCGATGCCGGGCCGGATGAATCCCCCGAAGGCGGACAGTGCCCCGTCGTAGCCCGCCTCGCGGATGAGAGGCACGAACTCCGGTCGCAAGTGGTTCTGCCCCCCGAAGGGGTAGGCGAACCACCGGACGGGTATCCCGAGGCGGTCCTGGAGCGTGTTACGCGAGGCGATCATCTCCTCGCGCGCCTGGTCCATGTTCACCGCGCCGAGGTTCGCGTGGCTCACCGTGTGGGAGCCGATCTCGAAGCCCATGCGGATCATCGACTTGACATCGTCCCAGCTCAGGTTCGGCATGGGAGCCAGACCGCGGTCCCAATCGAAGACACGCTCGGTCCCTACATACCCTGTCGGGAGGAAGAACGTCGCGGGCAATCCGTACTCGGCCAGGACACGGGCAGCCGCCAGGTTGTCGTAATAACAATCATCGAAGGTGATCGCGACGGTCCGCTTCGGCATCTCCTCCCCAGATCGCACGATGCGGAATACCTCCGCCAGAGGCACGACCTCGAATCGCCGCGACAGCATGGCACAGATCCGGCGAAATCGGGCCGTGTTGATCGTCAAGCCATCCTCGGGCCGTTGATCCGTCACGCGGTGGAACAGCAAGATCGTCATGAACCGCCGCCCATAGGCACGGGCGATGGCCTCGTGTACGCTCAAGACGCCCGTGTATTTGTAGGCTCGGCAGAGGGTGGCCCTCGCCAGGGTCATCCAATCAGGCATGATCGTACCCATTCTTCGCGGAATTTAGGGGGGCACTGGGAAAGCTACGTTAAGTATAGAACAAGATTATGCTGTTGATCGAGTAGAAAATGTGACTTGTCTATCCATTCGTGCATCGCGTGGCCAAAGAGGCCCTACCTGGCAACGGGGAATCGATCGGCTCTGTTCATCGTATTCGCACTCGATCAGCGGGAAATACGCCGGGTGTCGCAATTCTGGCATGGTTCGAGGAGACGGCGATCCGGGTAACAGGAGGTAGGCGGCGCGAGCCGAGCGGGGCTGGTCCGGCTCGGCTCACCGGATCTACTCCTGTCACCCCTCGAACCATGCCACGATTTCCCACAGTGCAGACACCGAATCCGATGCGTTCGGCTCTGCCTCCAGGCTTGTGACGCGGAGTAAGGTTGGCAGGTCGTGTTCGTAGCAATCGTCCGAGAACCTCCGCTCGGGGTACTCGTCGCAGCTTCGAGGTTTCTTGATGATGCACGCCTTCGGCCCGCGCTCGACCGCGTATCCGGCGAGGTAATAGACTCCGGCACCGACGGGTTCCCCCTCTTCCCATTTCAACGTACCCCGTTCGGATCCAGGTGCCAAGAGGTCGTCCTATGCGGGCAATTTGCTACCCAATCGCGGGAATCGATTCTCCGCGCGAGTTCGTTCGCGCCAGGAATGCCCCACATTTCATGAGCAGCGATGCAGGAAAACTGAGCAGGATCCTTGGTGGGGTCCGATGTGCCGGGAGCCTCTTGCGCTTATTTTCCGTTCCACAACGTGTTCATTCGCAATAACTTCATCCCATCAGGATCGCCTTCACTGCCTCCCGCCGCCGCAGTTTGGCGTATTGTTTGCTTTGGTACTCGCCTCTGTAAAGTAGGCGCGCGTTGGTCTCCGACCGCTTCCTATCCTCTCCTCCTTCCCTCCTGCGTATATCCGCCACTCACCGGGCTCGAGGAACTCGTCGAATGGACACACCGAAGATGAACACCCTCGACGGCCGTGCCAGGGTGCTTCATGAGCATACCCGCAACACCAGCCACCCCCATGTGCCTTCCAACGGGGCCGATGCCTCGGTGCCGTCGATGCCTTCGCCCGCCCCCCAGCCGACGAATCGGCCGGCGCGGCCGCGAAAATCCTACGCCTGGCGGACGGCCCGCGCCTCCCTTGCCATGCTCGCCCTGCTGACTTTGCTCTGGTGGCTCGTGGTGCCCCTGCTGTTCCCGGTGACGAGCCGGGCGATCATCAACGCCCGGACGGTCCAGGTGCGGTCCCCGAGCGACGGGACGAACATCGAACTCAGCCACGATGTCAGCGACGAGGTGGAAAGCGGCCAGACGATCCTCCGCGTGTCGAACCCCCGCGTGGACACGTCGCACCTGTCCGAGTTGAAGGGCAAACTGAGCAGTCTCGAGGCGCAGCAGGCCCGAAGTGCCCGCGAGCTGGCGGAAGGCGAGGCATCCCTCCCCGACCTCCGATCGACCGTGAAACGCTACCAGAAGGCGGCGCTGGATGGCCTGGCGTTAGCCGTCAAGGAATCCACGGCCCGGTCCGAATCAACCCGGATCGAATTCGAAGCGGCGGAACAGCGGCAGAAGCGACTGTCTCGCTCCAACGCCGTCACCCCCCTCGAAAAGGACTCCTTACAAGAAGGTCGCTCTCGCGCCCTCAAGAACTTGGAGAAGGAGGGAGCCGCCACGGCCCGCCTGGAGGGCGAGTACGAGGCGGCCAAGCAGGGGGTGTTCTTGCAGAACGAGGCTTCTTACGCCCAGAAGAGGGCGCATGAGATGGAGCAGAAGATCGCCACCCTTCGCAGCAGCCTGAAGGAGAACGCCCAGTTGCGGGTCGCCGCCGCGACGCTCATCCGCGAGGAGGAAAACCGCCTCGAGCAACTGACGGGGGTGGACGTGATCGCCCCGGTCTCGGGGACGGTCTGGAAGCGCCCCGGCAACCTCGGCCAGGTCGTGAAACAAAACGAACTCGTCTACGAGATCGCCGACCGCGAGACCATCTTCGTGGAGGCCCTCTTCCACCAGCGCTACCTCTCCTCCGCCGTCGCACCCGGAGCCACGGCGATCGTCAACCTCACCAGCGGCCAGCGCCTCTGCGGTCGCGTGAAGGCGATACGCACCCTGGGCGAGGCGGACGCCGAGGCGTGTTACGCCGTCAACCTCGCCGGGAGCGATGTCAAGCACGTCCGCGTGTTGATCGCCCTGGACGGGGAGTGCCGCGACGCCGCCTTGATCGGCCGGCACGTCCGCGTCCTCATCGTGGGCGAAGAACCGGGGTATTTCGAGCAGGGCGTGGCCTGGCTGTTCTCCAAGGTCGGGGGCTGAGATGTTCTCCCACGAGGCGTTGTTCGTCAACGTGTCCTTACTGGTCGCCCTGGTCCTGTTCATTTGGGATCGCCCCGCGAACGGGACGTGGACGCGCCTCGCGGCCGTCCTCTTCCTGAATGCGCTGACCTCGTGCTACGCCGTGTGGCGCTGCGCGTACACCCTGCCGGAGTTCGGCTCGTCCTTCGCCTCGCTCTGGCCCTGGGTGTTCGTCACGTTCGAGATGGCGATCCTGGTCTACGAGGCGTGGGCGCTCTTCGTGCTCGTCCGCCTCACCGACCACTCGCCCCAGGCGGACCTCTACCAGCGCGACCTGCGGCGGGAACCGACGCTCCCGACCGTCGATGTCTTCATCCCCAGTTACAACGAGAAGAGGGAGGTCCTCGAGGAGACGATCCGGGGTGCCCTCGCGTTGGACTACCCGGCGGGGCGCGTAAGGGTCTGGTTGTTGGACGACAGCCGTCGCCCCTGGCTGAAGGAGTTGTGCCGGGAGCGTCAGGTCGGCTATCTGGCCCGCCCCACCAACGAACACGGCAAGGCGGGCAACCTCAATTATGCCTTCCCGAGGACCGACGGCGAGTTGATCCTGGTGATCGACGCGGACTTCATCCTGCGCCCCGACTTCCTGTACCGGACCATCGGCTTCCTCCTCTACCAGAACGACATCGGCCTGGTGCAGACGCCCCAGCATTTCCGCAACCCCGACCCGATCCAGTACAACCTGTTCGGGTCGCGGGCCTGGACGGAGGAGCAACACTACTTCATGACCGTCGTCCAGTCGGCGCGGGATAGCCACGACAACGCCTTCTGCGTCGGCAGCGGCTGGGTGGTCAAGCGGTCCTGCCTCGACGACCTGGGCGGCTTCCCGCAGGCGTCGATCTGCGAAGACCTCGAGATCTCCTACGTCCTGCGCGGGCGGGGCGTCCGGACGTTGTTCCTCAACGAGGCGTTGGCCTACGGCCTGGCCCCGGAGAGTGTCGGGGAGTACGTCAAGCAGCGAGTGCGCTGGTGCAGCGGAACCCTCCAGCACGCCTACCTGCCCACCGGCCCCTTCCGCAATCGGGGTCTGACCCTGATCGACCGGCTGTTCTACATCGAGCCGATCCTCTACTGGCTGACCTACCCGTTCATCGTCATGGTCCTACTCGCGCCGATCGTCTACTGGTACACCGGCGTGCCCGCCCTGGTGGCTCGGGGCGACGAGGGGGCACTGATCATGGGCCCCCGTTTCCTCGCCGCCTACGTCCTCACCTACTGGCTGTCGATGAGGAAAGTCATGCCCCCCATCGCCATGGTCCACAAGGCGTTGCCCGCGTTCCACCTGACGGCGGCCATCCTCAAAGCTTTGGTGAAGCCGTTCGGAGCGCCGTTCCAGGTGACATCCAAGGGGGAGGCGCGGGACCGCGTCGTGGTGCAGTGGTCCTTCCTCTGGATCTTCCTGTCCCTCGCCGCAGCCCTCCTCGGCGGGATGGCCATGAACCTCACGGGATTCCACGAGGTCGTGGAGATCGGCGACTTCACCGCGCTGGACGTGTTCTGGAGCCTCTTCTGCCTGGCGGTGTTCTTGCTCTGCGCCCTCGTGTGCGTCGAACTGCCGAAGCAGGGCGACTCGACCCAGAGCGAGGTCGAACGCGCCAGCCCCCTCGCCAGTCTGAAAGCCGTGGTGGGGCGGATCATGGGGTGAAGGTGGATTCAATCGATGGCGTCAGACGACGATCCAGCGGTAGACGGCATACAGACACGCCGCGATTCCGACCAGGAGCCACCACGGCTTGTGCGAGGGAGGCGCGTCCTCGGCGGAGATGTACTGCTCGCAATAGGGGCAGCGCGGCGAATCCTCGTGGATCTGCCGCTCGCAGTACGGGCAGGGGATCGTGTCGTCGTCGTCGGAGTAGCGGGCCACTTCACGCACCTCGAGCGGTTCATGGCAGCAGATCGGCGACCGCGATACTCGCGCCGGGCAGCGCCAGCGGCGAGACGGTCGCGCCCGGCTGAAGATCGACGCGCGAGGCGTAGATCCATCCAAAGCGAGCGTTCGGCTCGGGGATAGGATCGCGGTAGACCTCCAGTCGCATATCGACGAGGTTCAGGATCCAGTAGTCCGCGATGCCCGAAGCGGCGTAGAGGCACGACTTGGTGTTGCGATCGAACTGTAGTGTCGTGTCGCTGACTTCGACGATGAGCAGGGCGGTCGTTGGCGTAAAAAGGCCGACGTGACTACGCCTTCCCCCAGTCACGACCGCGAGGTCCGGCTCAGGCACGGAGTCGGACGGCGGATCTAACGGGCCATGGTTACGCACCCAGAAGTCCTCTCCGAATGCCTGCTTCAATGCTTCCTGAGTCAGTGCGACCCCGAGCGAGTGGAAGTTCGTCGTGGGGTCGAACTCGAGTATCTCTCCGTCGATCAGTTGCTCCC
The DNA here is from genome assembly GCA_025356615.1 of Planctomycetia bacterium. Lineage (GTDB taxonomy): Bacteria > Planctomycetota > Planctomycetia > Gemmatales > Gemmataceae > JANXSH01. Next base: position 7,993 of record JANXSH010000313.1, read on the forward strand.
GCCGCTCGAGAAATAGCCCCGCATCGCTGGCCCGGTAATAGTCTTCCTTCGTCCAGTGAAACGGACGTGGCTCCTCGTCGTCCATCGTCCCCTCCTTCACTGCGCCGTCGCCATCACCTGGAGCTGGAGCAAACTCCGGTTCTGCTCCTTCTCCAGGTACTCGCGGCCCTTCTTGACGTTGATGGTGTCCCACGGCAGCACCTCGGAGGTCGGCCGGGCGCGGTGGACGTACCAGTCGAAATCGATGCCGAGATCCTCGACGACCTGCTTCCACAACTCAGGCTGGAAGCACTCGCGCCAGCTGTCGAGGCGTGCCCCGCGCCGCCACGCCTCCTCGAGGACGCGCGAGATCCGCCGGTCGCCGCGCGTCAGAAGCCCCTCGAGCATGCTCGTCTCGATGTCGTGCTGCTTGATCGTGACCGCCTTGAGGCGCGTCCGCGAGCGCATGTACTGGCCCGCCTCGCGCAGGTATTCGCGGGTCGCCATGCCGTTCCACTGGTACGGCGTGTGCGGCTTCGGGACGAAGTTCGACACCGACGCGGTCACTTCCTTGTAGCGCCCGGTGACTTCCTTGCTGATACGTGCGATCTTCTCGGCCATGTCCACGATGCCGTCGAGGTCCACGCGGCGCTCCCCCGGCAGGCCGATGAGGAAGTACAACTTGATCTTCTGCCAGCCCTCGGCGAAGGCGTTGCGGCAGCCCTCGTAGAGGTCCTCGTTGCGGATCGGCTTGCGGATCTGCTCGCGCATGTCGTCGCGGGCCACCTCGGGGGCGAGCGTCATGCCGCTCTTGCGGATGCCGCCCATGAGCTTCGGCAGCTTCGGGAAGTGCTCGTTGACGCGCAAGCTCGGCAGCGAGACGGCGACGCCCAGCGGGGCGAACGTCTCTCGCATGCGCTCGACCAGCTCGAAGAACTGCGGGTAGTCACTCGTCGAAAGGCTCAGGAGGCTGATCTCCTTGTAGCCCGTGTTGCGGTACGCCGTGAGGGCGGCCTCGACGATCGTCTCGACGCTGCGCGTGCGCAACGGCCGTTTGATGACGGTCGATTGACAGAACCGGCACTGCCAGGGGCAGCCGCGCATGATCTCGATCGCGATGCGGTCGTGCGGCGTCTGGATGAACGACACGATCGGGTGCGTCGGCAGGGGGATGTCGTCGAAGTCCTGCCTAATCTGGCACGCCATCACTTCCCTCGGCACGTCGGCGCGTGTGCGGTTCATCGCCGCGAGCGTCCCGTCGGCGTGGTACTCCGGCTCGTAGAACATCGGCGCGTAGGCCCACGTCGTCGCCCCCACGATGTCGGCGATCATGTCTTCGCGGGACAGGTCGCCGCGTTCCTTGAGCGTCATCCACCGATCCATGATCCAGGCCAAGCTCTCCTCGCCGTCGCCGATGACGAAGAGATCGACGAACGGCGCGAGCAACTCGGGGTTCTGCGCCCCCGGCCCGCCGGCGATGACGAGCGGATGCTCGAGTGTGCGGTCTTCGGAGTGCAGCGGGATGCCGCCGAGCGACAGCATGGTGAGGATGTTGGTGTAGCCGACCTCGTATTGCAGGCTGAAGCCGATGAGGTCGTACTGGTGCAGCGGCGTGAACGACTCGAGGCCGTAGAGCGGCAAGCCCGCGCGGAGCAACTCGCCCTCGAAGTCGAGCCAGGGCGTGAAGACGCGCTCGCAGGCCCACTGCGGGTCGGCGTTCATGATCGAGTACAACACCTGGAGGCCGTGGTGGCTGGTGCCGAGTGTGTAGGTGTCGGGGAAGGCGATGACGAGCTTGCCGCGGACCGTGCGGTGGTCCTTGAGGACGCTGTTGAGCTCGCCCCCGATGTACTGAGCGGGCATCTGGACTCGGGGCAGTAGGCGGTCGATCGCCTCGCGCAGGGCGGTGTTGTACATTGTCCGATTCTCCGGGCGGTGCCTCGTTTCATGAGCCTACATGCGGATTATGGCAACGCGGAGGCGGGGCGACAACGGCAGACGGCCGTAAAACAAGATCACACGGCGCAGCCACGAACCGCGATGGCGTGCACGTCGGCCTGCGGCTCGAGGTTGCGTCCCACGATTATCCGTACCTAGAGGGCATGGAGCGTGTCCGGCCAATTGCGGCGGTGTCGCGGGCACAGAACCAACGGCTCACTACTTCTTGCCGGGCCGCCCCGGCTTCGGCGGGGCGGTAGCAGGCTTCTTGGGAGGGGTCGGGACCGACTTTGAAACTTTGGGATCTGACACGCCGCGCTTTTTTGCCTTTTGCAAGGCCGCGTACCGCTGCAGGAATTCACGGTGGCTCTTTTCGACCATCGACAAGAGTTCGACATAGCGGCGGATGAAGATGTTCGACCTCTCGAGATTTTCCCGGCGCTGCCTCACTGCCCCAGTATCCACGGATTCCCCGCAGAGTAGGTAGCCGATTACGGTCTTGTAGCTCATGTGGGGATCTGTTGACTTCATGACGTGCTCCCGCATGAATCCGACATACGCCTCGATTTGGGCAAGTTCCTTTAGCGACACCTTGCACCCCGGCCGCTTGATCTCGACCACCACCAAGTTGTTGGCCTCGCCGACACACAAGAAGTCGATGCGCTTATTCTCCTCCAGGGTGTCGGTTGGTTCGGGGAATTCGCTCCTGAGTAGTTGGCTGTATGTCGTCTCGTCCGCGATCAAGCTCCATCGGGGATCGAGAACCCACGGGAACTCCTTTAAGAAGTTGTGCAGCGTCGGCACCTCGAGGGCATTAGTATCAATCAGGTCTTGGAGCTTCTCGATGGTCTTGATCCGCCCTTCCGTTACGCGCATCATCTCTTTAGCCTCGATGACTTCCCAGTCCCGGAATAGCCCGATGAGTTTCGGGATGTCGGCAATTTCGGCGCGGCCCATCTCCTCCGCAAGTTCCTTGAATGCGTCGAACTCGACGAAGTCCATGCAAATCTGGACGACCGGCAGCTGGTCCTCCAACGTTGCCATGGGGTTCTTCTTGACGATCTCGCGGATGAGTTTGTCGGCCACCCGCCAAGTAGCCTGGCCCTCGTGCCGCTCCGTGTCCTCCTTGAACTTCTTGTAGATGGGATTCTCGATTAGATCCTTTTCATTGTCCTCACTCCGTCGCTCAGCCCACGCCCGCGCGATCCGATTGACCTTCTCCTGCCCCCATTTCTTAAACGCGGCATTGGCCTCAGTGTCCCAGACCAGCGAGTTGCGCGTGGTTGCGATGGTGTCCTCGGCCTCATCTACGAATTCCGCATGCAACTCCCCGACGATGTAGGAGAGCGCAAACTGCTGACCAACGGTGGCGTCGAATACCCAAGGCTCTTGGACCAATTTGCCTCGGGCCATGATAACGATGCCGCGTTGGATGCCGTCCGCCACTTCCGCTGTACGGTTAAGTGCCCCGATCCAGCCGTTGACCACCCAACCGGTGTTCGGCATGATCTCTTCGTTTTCGACCTTCCATAAATACTTCTTGCCCTCAACGTCCGTGTCCAGCAGTTTCTGGAGATCGCGTTCGGAGGGGGTAATCGGCTTGCCGTTGACCTCGAGTCGAAAGTTCTTCTCACTTATGACCGAGAATCGGCGGGCTAGTGCCCGGCGGAGCGTGTCGATGCTGATCGACTTGTTGCGGAATTTAGAAAAATTCCTTAACGTGATGCGCGTACCCTTCTTGACCTTCCCGGTTGCCGGAAGGACAGGCATCTCCAACTCGCGGTTGACCTTGTTCCTCTCGAATTCCTCCATACTCATCTCGAAGCGTGAGGGCTCGCCATCGCATACAGTTTCGATCTCGATAGTCCCGGCGATGCCAAAAGCAGAAAACTTCCCAATTCCCTTCCGACCCATCACCTTCCGCCCCTTCTGGGTGTTCGTATCCCCGCACTCCTTCCGCCGGTCTCGGCCAACGATCATATACGCTTCTCGGATGTCAATATCCGACATACCCATGCCATCGTCTTCGATCACGATCTCGGACTTGCTGGTGAGCGGGGTCGTCGGGATCGTGATGGATACGACCGATGCGTCGGCGTCCCAGGCATTGGAGACCAGTTCGCCGATTACGGGCGGAAGGGTCGAATACATCTGGAGGCCTAGATGCTTGATCGTCCCGATGTCGAATTTCATCTTGAACGGAGGACGCTTCGGCTTGCTCATGGAAGGCGACTCCGTTCTGGCTTTATCGATCTCACCACAGCCCGCCCCAGCCGTTTGGCCAGTTCGACAGGAACCGCGTTACCTATCTGCCCGGCTATGTTGAAGATCGATCCCCCGTAGAACTCATACTCGTCTGGGAAAGTCTGAAGGGCTGCCGCCTCGCGCAGGGATATCCCACGATCTTCATCAGGATGCGCGAACCGGCCACAGTACACGTCCGTGCAGCGACAGGTTAATGTGGGGGCAGGCTTGTCCCAGGACATGCGACCGAACACGTCCTTGTGGACTTTAGGCCGTGCTTTGTGGCAGTCCAGTAGTATCGAGTCGTCGATTACGTCACTACGGCTGCCGCCATCCTTCGGCACGGCGGCAAGGATCTGGTGGTGCTGCTGGTTGAGTTGCCGCGCGACGTGGTTTAGGAAGAGAGGAGGAACGCCAGGTTCCGCAGGCGTCGGAAACCTCGCAATGGCATCTCGCACCGTAGGCACCTGTCGGCTCCGGCGCGGTGGCTTGATCGGGCCGAGCCGCGAGGCCATCAAGATGAACCGCTTCCTTACCTGCGGCACGCCATAGTCTTTAGCGTCGAGCATGCGATTGAACACATGACCGAACCCGCACTCGTCCAATATCTTCGCAAACCGCTCATAGATGTCTCGACCGTAAGCGTTGTTAAGGCCAGGAACGTTTTCCACCAGAATAAAATCTGGTGGCGCTTTCCGAACTAGTTCGGCGAACACTAGGAGCAATTCCTTGCGGTCGTCTTCCCCATGCATCTGGTTCAGCGTCGAGAACGGCTGACAGGGCGTGCAGGCGGCGTACAGAACTCGATCTTGCGCCCTGATACTCAACTCGTTGCGCAATTCGCAAATGTTGACAAGGTGGATATCATTGCAGACGAATCGGCTCGGCGAGTTGTTGCATTCGTAGGTCCGGCGCAGATCAGAGTTGTTGTCCACGCCCGCTAGCACGGAGATACCTGCGTCGAGCATCCCCCTCGTGAGACCGCCCGCGCCGCAGAAGAAGTCGATGGCTTTGAGCATTGCTATTTCGGTTCGAAGCGACCCGCTGGGATCAGTAGAAGGGTGGGGATCGACTTATCATATCGGAAGCCGATCACTGCATCCACTTGTCGGATTTTTTCGACAGGAGAGCGGGGAACCGTGTCGTCACGCCTTAAATGGACCCGCTCTCACCAGAACTTTATTTCTACCGCGCCGGGCGGAAGCCAGCAAACGGATTCGCCGACGAATAGTCCACGTTCCGCGACCGTCGGCGGTATCATCGCTTCGCCTCCGGGTATCCCGCCCCCACTTGACCCAGGGCTTGGCCTACATCTACTCGCATGGGTGCCCCTGCGAAATGCGCTTGTAAATGCGACTCGGCCTCCGGGAAAAGAGTAACTCCTTTAATTCGGCCTGAAAATCCTGCCCATCCACGCTACCTTCTCATTATGCCCTCGCACGATGTACCCCGGCATGGAAGGCTTCCGCAGGACGCAACCGGGAAACCCATCGGCCTTGAAGTCGAGCCAGGGGGTGAAGACGCGCTGGCAGGCCCATTGCGGGTCGGCGTTCATGATCGAGTACAGAACCTGGAGGCCGTGATGGCTGGTGCCGAGCGTGTAGGTGTCGGGGAAAGCGATGACGAGCTTGCCGCGGACCGTGCGGTGGTCTTTGAGGACGCTGTTGAGTTCGCCCCCGATGTACCATCCCTTCCAAGGTGGATGAGAAAACGATGAGAATCGCAAACTCAATGGGTGCAATCGGTTGCGTCAGTGACGATCAGTCGTCATTGCCTTCGATTCGGTTTTTCTTCGTAACCGGAGGCTGGCTGGTTGACGCAACATCTTGGCAACACTGATGTTATGCTTCTCTCATCCACCTTGGAAGGCATACCCCGATGTACTGAGCGGGCATCTGGACCCGTGGGAGCAAACGGTCGATCGCCTCGCGCAGGGCGGTGTTGTACATGGAATGGACTCCGGGTAGGGCGAAATGGATTATGGCGACCGAACGGCGGGCCGACAAGGCGAGGAGGATCGGATGGGAATGAAGTCTCTTTTATTGATTCTGCGACAATGATGCTGAAGAGTCATGAGTAGGGCGACCTGCGAGTCAGCATCTTTGGCGCAGGACCGTATTGGCTTTCACGCCGATGTGCTGCTCGACCCAACCGACGAGCCGACAAGTTCGTCTAGCCTCCGCGCTTCGGGGTCTGTATAGATCAGTTCGCTCGCTCACGTTCGGCCTTCGCCGGGGTGAGCGCGAACAGACCCATATCACGGAATGAGGGAGATACCCTGATGCTCGGAATGCCCCACCTCCGCGGCGCTCTCCTGGGCCTGGCGCTGACCGGGTTTGCCGCCGTTGCCCAAACTCCCGCGACGACCCCGCCCGCAGGGACCGTCCCGGTAACTGGCACTGCGAAGACCGCCCCGGCAGCGACCACGCCCGTGGTCTCGCCCACCGCCGAGGCCGCCAAGGTCAACGGCGAGGCGATCTACGAGCAAGCCGTCCTGCGAGCGCTCGACCGCGTGCCCCCGGCTCGTCGGACCGAGGAACGCCCCAGGCTCGTCGCCTATCTCATCGACAACCTGCTGATCGACCAGGCGCTTCGGACCGCCGGTTACAAGGTCGAGGCGACCGAGATCGAGAAGCGCGTCACCGAAATGAAGGCCGAGTTGAAGAAGGCCGGCAAGGAGTTCGACAAGATGCTCGGGGAGTTGAGGGTCAACGAGACCGAGCTGCGCCACCACATCGCGGCGGACCTGCGCTGGTACAAGTACGCCAACGCCCAGGCGACCGACAAGGTGCTGACCGAACTGTTCACCACCAGCAAGGACATGTTCGACGGCTCCGCCGTCAAGGCCCGGCACATCCTCCTTTCGCCCACTGGCAAGGACGAGAAGTCCGAGCAAGTGACGATCGCCCAGTTGCGCCAACTCAAGAAGACGATCGACGGAGAAGTGGACGCCCTCGTCGCCAAGCTGCCCGCAGGCACCGACAAGCTGAACACCGAGAAGGCCCGCACGGCGGCCATGCTCGACACCTTCAGCAAGTACGCCAAGGACAGGTCGGAGTGCCCGACGAAGAACAACGGCGGCGATGTCGGCTGGTTCCAGAAGGCCGGCTTCATCGTCGCGCCGTTCTCCCAGGCCGCCTTCGGCATGCAGCCGTTCCAGATCAGCGACCCGATCAAGACGCCGTTCGGCTACCACCTCATCATGGTCACGGAAAAGAAGCCCGGCAAGGAAGTGAAGTTCGAGGATGTCAAGGAACTCGTCAAGGAGGTCTACTTCGACCGCCTCCATGACGGCCTCGCCGTCCAACTCCGCGTCAAGGCGACGATCTCGATCGCAGACGCGAAGTGAGTCGGAGAGTTCGTAGGGTGGGTCGAG
>JANXSH010000324.1 GCA_025356615.1 Planctomycetia bacterium
CCTCGGCGCTGTCCGAATGATCGACGAGGACAGAGAACCGGCAGGCCGGATAGCGCTTCACCAGGGAGACGAGTCGGCCCACGTTCGGCCCCACGACGGGATAGGAGAGCAAGACATCCGGCACGCCGACACTCGCCACCATTTCCGCCTCGGCGATCGTCGCAACCTTGTGTTTCGTGATCCCCGCGTCGAGTTCCATGCGCGAGATCTCGCGCGTCTTGTGGGTCTTGGCATGTGGGCGGAGGCGGTCCGGTGAGCCTGCCATCTCGATCATGCGGGCGATGTTCTGCCGGATCAGGTCGCGGAAGAAGACTAGCCCAGGACTAAAGATGGCCGAGGTATCCGCGATTGCGTAGGGGTTGCTCATGGTGGGTCTCAGGAGTGTGTATCACGACGGATCGAGGGCGGGTCCCGATAGACCCGCCCTCGCGTAAGGACTCTGGCGATGCTCGAACCTACGAATCAGGAGAGGCCGACGCTCATTTTATACGTCCCCTGAGTGATGACGCCCGGTGCCGTGTTCTGGCCCTTGACCTCGATGGAGATCACCTGCCCTGCACCGACTGCGGTGCCGTTGGAGACCTCCGTGAGATAAGTGCCGTCGAACGTGAAGACGTGCAACTCGAGCCTCCTGTTGTCCATCGTGACGTTGATCGCGCCGTTGGTGGCTGCGGAGTAGGTGTACCAGTCGTAGTCGGGGAGGCCGAGTTTGTCGCCGATGGTCAGGTTGCTGAACGATCGGGTAGTGCCGGCCCCGATCGCCCCGAAGGTGGTCGGTGCATCGGAGGTGTCGTTGTTCTCGAAGCCATCGGATGGAACCCCGGTCCCGCCTACCGTTAGGGGAGTCAGCTGGACGAGGCCCGTTCCCGTGAGGTCGTCGAACCCGGGCGTGAGCAGATCCAGGGCGGTATCCGAGATGTGCTGGACGATGTCCACGTTGGTCGCCGTCGGTGCCTGCTGCATGAGCAGCGCGGCGGCGGCGGCGACGTGGGGCGCGGCGGCGGAGGTGCCGAAGAACTGGAACCCGCCCCTCCCATCGGACGACCCGAAGAACGACGTGTGGCCGCCGTCGGGGCCGGTCACGTTGGGCTTCTGGCGGATCTCCGGCGTGGCCAGGCGATTCCCCGCGCTGTCGAAGAAGATCTGGAGATTGCCGCCCTTCGAGGTGAACGATTCCGGGACCAACGGGCTGGCGACATCCGCGGCCCCCGTGGAGATGGCTCCGTTGGCGACGGTCTGCCCGAAGCTCGTCGGCCCATTCTCCTGGACGGCATTCAGGGGCGTACTGCCGAATTCGATCCAAGCGATGTTCGTCGGAGCCGGCCCGCTCTTGGCCCGGAAGGCGAAGGCGAAGGCCGTGTTGGACGAGGAATTGGTGAAGCTGAGGAACTCCAGCGCCATGTCCGTGTTGGCGTTGTTGTCGTCTTGTGTGGCGACGATCTTGTTCGTCGTAGTATCGACGACGTAGGCGACCATGTCGGTAGTGACCTGGTAGTTCGCCGCAGGGTCGCCACCCTCGAGGTAAGCACTATCCCACTGGAAGGAGATTTGCGCCTTACCATTCCTGGCCAGGGTGAACTTCTGCAAGGCGCTGCCGCCGAAGTTCTGGAAGTTGCCGCTGACGCTGTCGATCGTCGTGTTCAGAGGCTGCCAGGCGTCGCGATAGCCCTTGTTGGCGTCGTTGCCGGCTGACGAAGTGTAGACCGCGCCCCCTGCGAAGACCTGATCGACGGCATGCGCCATGCGTCCATCACTGAAGATGGGCGCGGTAGCATAGCCCACGTCGTCGGTGATGACCTTGCAGCCGGCGGCGGCGAGGGCGACGATGCCCGCGGCGAAATCAGTCTCGCTGACGAACGCCGTGTAGAACGCCAGCCCGGAGCCAGGTGCCACGTCGTGAACGATCTCCAGCATGCCGCGACCCTCGTCGGTCCCGCTGGTGAAATCCTTGAGGACCTGTACGTTGTTCGGCAGATCCCCGGTCGCCACCGAGTCGGCGAGGCCGCCGTTGAACTTGCTCACCGAGTCCGACAGGACGCCGACTTTGACGCCGGTGCCATCGACCCCTTGGCTCGCGCGGAAGGTGTTCGCCTTCATCACGGCGTCGCCTTCGGTCTGGACCGATCCGACGTAGGTGATCGGCTGGTAGACGGGGACGGCGGCGCTGTAGTGGGCGACCTGCTCGAGCTGGGCGAGTTTGGCGATGGGGAACCAACCCGAGACCATGTTCGCGCTCGGGGCCGTGGACAAGACCACCATCCCCATCGTCGTCAAATCGTTCTGGAACTGGGCAAAATACCTCGCGCGCGTCGCGCGGGCGTTGATCATTACGAAGCCCGTGGCATTGGGGTCGAACCGGAGCCCGGAGTTCGCTGAACTATTGGGGGGCGTCGAAGTGCCTCCCGGTCCGCCGGGAAGGGGAAGGGGGGGCGGCGCGGCAGGTGTCGAGGAACCGGAACCGAGTCCGGCCAATTCCCTGAGCGCCTGGGAGCCGAGGATGCCCGCGTTGGGATCGAACTGCATCGTGATGACGTTACTCGTCCCGACGTTCCCGGCGTTGTCGAACACACGCGCGCGAATCTGATAGGTGCCCTCGGGCTGGGCTGGCAGATTGAACATCGCAGCCGATCCGGTGGCGACATCCAATTCGCTGGTGCCGGAGAAGCTCCCGTTGTGATTCAGATCGACATCGATATGAACCGTCGGGTTGTAGCCGTACTGGTCCGTGGATGTGACGATGGGCTTGACCCAGGCCTGATCGTGGGCTGCGACGAAGTCGTTGCCGGTGAGGGTGATCCTGGGAGCTACCGTGTCCACGATCGTACCCAATCCTGAGGGAGGGTTCCCCGTCGCGTTGGCCAGAGCAGCCTTGAAGGAGTGAGGCCCGTCAGCCAATCTCGCAGTCTGGTAGCTAAACCTCCCCTGCGAGTTGGCCGTAACCGTGCCGGCGACAGTGCCATCGACCGAGACCTTGACGGAGTCACCAGGGTTCGCCATCCCCAGCACGATCGGCGTGGCGAAGTTCGTGAGTTGACTGGTTATGTTCTTTCCATTCCCGTCGAAGACTCCCGTAAGCATGACGGGGGTAGTAAGGGTGGTGCTGGAAATGAGCGAGCCGCTTCCCCCCGCTCCTCCGCCGCTCGGGGGCGATGCGGGCGGCTGGGATTGGCTCTTTGACGAGGCAATGGACTGAGTCGTGGCGAACGAATTCCCAGAGAAGGGGTCCGACGCGGGGAAGCCCGTCGTTCCCGTCGAAGTGGTCGAACTGCTCGTCGATCCCGTCCGCGCGGTAGAGGCCGGCGGAACGGCAGAAGTAGTCAGGAGAGCGGAGGAGCCGATCAAGGCCGCCCCCTGCGTCGCCGACGAATGGCCTGCCGTCGGCGAGGAAGACGCTACACTCTTGGCGGGGGCCGGCAGCGGAGCATGGAAGTTGAACAGCCCCATGAACGAGGGCATCGCCAGGCCGAACAGGTCGCCGGGAGGCAACCGTGTCTCGAGCGTCTCGAGCATGAGTCGCTTCGGGTCGAGAGGCTTCCGCGCGTCCGCCACGCGCCGGGCTTTCCACTGGGTCAACCAGAACTGGAGGGAGAACCGGGAGGACATGAAGAGTCACCTCGATAGTAGGACTGGTAACAAAACGATGATTGCTGAAGAGTCAGGATAGTGAATCTTCCCAAGGACGACGGTTGGCCTGTACGTCCAGGTAGAGTACTTGTGCGAGTTATGAGTCAATTTTGATGTGATCGCTCACTCATGGCAAGAGAAAACCCCGCGATTCAGAAAAATCGCTGATCTCGTCCTGATACAATCGTTCCCTATATCTTCCCTAACCGCGTCCCCGGACGATCGATTCTTGCATTCGATTCCCTTGCGACGGGAGACCATAGATCCCGACGACGCGATATCAGGAGAGTGTCTATGTCGGCACGCCGCTGCTTCTTGTTCCTTCTGCTTCTCGCTCCTCTTGCGCCCGCTGCGGCTCCGCCGATCGAATCGCCGACGGCTCATGGGGACCGCGTCCGCGATGACTACTTCGCACGTCAGGCACAGAAACTCGGCGAGGAGGCGCTCGCCGAGGTTCGCACGAAAGCCGACTGGGACCGGGTCCGCCCGCGCCTCCGGCGCGAATTCCTCGACATGATGGGCCTGTGGCCCCTTCCCGCACGGTCTCGACTCGAGGCGACGATCACCGGCACGATCGAGACGAAGACCTATCGGGTCGAGAAACTCCACTTCCAGTCCCGGCCCGGTCTGTATGTCAGCGCGAACCTCTACTTGCCGAAGAAGGTGGTCGCACCCTGTCCCGCCGTCCTCTACGTCTGTGGACATGGGGCGGTCATCCGCGATGGCGTGTCGTTCGGGAACAAGGTGACGTATCAGCACCACGCCGCTTGGTACGCGGAGAACGGCTACGCCTGCCTCGTCCTCGACACACTCCAACTGGGCGAGATCCAGGGATTGCACCACGGCACGAACCACCTCGGGATGTGGTGGTGGGCGTCGCGCGGCTACACGCCTGCGGGCGTCGAGCTGTGGAACGCGATACGCGGCATCGACTACCTCGAGAGCCGCCCGGAAGTAGATCGCAAGCGGATCGGCGTCACGGGCCGATCGGGCGGTGGGGCCACATCGTGGTGGGTCGGGGCCGCCGACGACCGCGTCTCCTGCATCGTCCCCGTCGCGGGGCTGGCCGACCTGACGGCCCACGTCCACGAGGGATATCCGGGTCGCTTCGCCGACGGTGTCGTCGCTGGACACTGCGACTGCATGTATCACCTCAACACCTATCGCTGGGACTACACCCTCGTCATGGCCCTGTGCGCGCCGCGCCCGCTCCTGTTGGGGAACAGTGACCGCGACGACATCTTTCCGGTGCCCGGCTATCGCCGACCCGCCGAGAAGGTGAAGAAGCTCTACGCCCTCCTCGGTGCGGCGGATCGCTTCGCCCTGCTCGAGACGAAGGGGCCACACGAGGACACGCCCGCGCTACGCCTCGGCGAGTTTCGATGGATGAATCGCTGGCTGAAGGGCGACACGTCCCCGATCACGGACACCACGAGGCCGCGATTGACGCCGCAGCAGCTGAAGGTGTTCGACCGCCCCCCGGCGGACGCGATCAACGACGTGGTCCACGAACGATTCCGCCCCCTCGCCCGCTTCGAGTTGCCCCAATCGCCGGAGGTGACGCGCGAATGGTGGAAGGGCAAGGCGGCCGAACTTCGACACGGTCTGCTCGACCGCACGTTCCGAGGCTGGCCCGCGAAGCCGCCCGCCCTCGTCGTCCGTCCGGCGGGGGAGGCGCGCCAGGACGGCATCCTCCTGCGCGGGTACGATTTCACCAGCGAGGAGGGCGTGCCGCTGAGGCTGTTCGTCGCCCAGGCCGAAGGCGTGCAGCCGACGGAGGTGATCGCCAACGTCGTCGATGAGGAAGAATGGGGCCGATGGCTGGCGGACCTCGGCCCGGCGTTCCGCGAGTTGCTGCACGGCGGCGTCAACCCCGCTCCACGTCCCTACCCCGATCACTCGGCGAAGCGATTCACGCAATTGCTGCGAACCATGCGAGCCTACCGTCTCGCTTATGCGATCGTCGCACCGCGTGGCGTCGGCCCGACGCGCTGGAGCGAGTCGAGCCGATTCGACGGCAAGCCCGTCGGCCAGCACATCCGTCGTCGGTTCCTCATTCTGGGCCAGACCCTCGAGGGCCAACAAGTGTGGGACGTGCGCCGGGCCATCGCCTGCCTCGGCTCGGTCGCCGACCTTAAGAAGGCGACGCTCTCCCTCCAGGGGAAGGGAGAGTCGGCGGCCATCGCCCTCTACGCCGGGCTGTTCGAGCCGGGTGTCGCCTCGTTCGACCTGTGGCACCCGCCCTCGTCGCACCGTCGCGGCCCGACCCTGCTGAACGTGCTGACGATACTCGACATGCCCCAGGCGGTCGCGCTGGCGCTGCCTCGCCCGGTGCGCCTTCACGTCGAGTCGGACAGGGCAAAGGAGTGGGAATGGACCGAGCAGTTGCAGGCGGTCCTCGGCGGGAAGGCGATTCGACTCCTCGTCGAGTGAGGAAATCAAAGCCCGACGCGCGAGCGAGGGACGAGGAAACCCGCTCGGACATGCCCCCTTTCCCTCGCTCGCGCGTCGGGCTTCGACGACGTGAATAATGACTCAGGGCGGCGGGATGTTTCCCGCCGCCCTGGTCGCTCGTCGCCTCGATGGCGATGGGTCAGTTTCCTGCGAAGGACTGCGTTCGGAAGCCGGTCTGGATCGTCTCCTCTTCCTCCTGGATGATGATTCGTGGTGTGACCATGATGAGCAGACTTTCCGTCGTTCGCCCGTATCCGACGTTCTTGAACAGTCGATTGATGTACGGGATCTTGCTGAGGATCGGCGGGCCGAACTCGTTGCGAGACTCGGCCAATCGTTTCAGGCCACCCATGACCACGGTTCCGCCGTCCGGCACGACGACCGTCGTATCGACGGAGACCGTGGTGAAGGCGGGCGTCTGGACATACTGCGTCACCAGGATCGGCTGGCCGGAGCCGAGTCCCGTGTCGTTCGCGGTGAAGATCGGGACGGCGATGGGCACCTGCGCCTGGACCGTACTGGGTACGATGTTGGTCAGGCTGGGCTGGAGGTTGATTCGAACGAATCGGCGATCGGACGAGATCACGGGGGCGATCGTGAGGAACACCGACTGATTCGGGAACGCCTGGAACTGCGGGACGAAGGCGTATTGTCCCGTTCCGGCCACGTTCGTCAGTTGGATCCCCGTGAGGTAATTCTGATCCTCACTGACGTTCAACGTCGCCGTCTGGCCGTTGAACATCGTCAGTTTCGGGGCCTGCATGACGTTGGCGCGGGTGTCCCCCTGGACGGCCTCCATGAACAAGAACACCTGGATGTCACTGAGGAACGCGAGGCCGAGGCTGAGGCCGCCGCCTGGGGCGTAGCCGCCGAAGGTCGGGATGGCCTGGAGGAAGCTGTTGTTGGTGATCGGGATGTTCAAATCAGGCGTCAGCGTTCCTGCCGGCGTCAGGCCCGCCAGGAAATTGCCGGGGTTGAACCCGTTGATGAACCGGGTGGGATCGGAAACGAAGTTGTTGCTCAGGAGGCCCGGTTCGAATCGGCGATTCGACTTGTCCGCGAGGATGTTCACGTTGAAGTTGACGCCGATCCGCTCGAAGAAGTCTTCCGTGACGCTGATGAACCGGACTTCGACGGCCACTTCCTGGTCCTGGAGGCGACGCAAGGAGGCGAGCAAATCCTGGATCTGCTCGTGGATGTCCGTCGTCTGGTTGACGATCAGGGCCATCGTCATCGGGTGATACTCGATCGTGGCCTGGCCGCCCATGTCGCTCCAGGTGCGGGTCGCGATCGAGCGGGTGATGAGCTGGATCAGTTGCTCTTCCTGGGTGTTGGCCCGCCGATTCTTGGTGGCGTTCGTCCCGCCGCCGTTGTTGCCGGTCGGCAGGCTCGATCCGCTGCTCCCCTGAGACGAGGAGCTGGATGTCCCGACGGGCGCTCCCCCCGCCATGCCGTTCGGCCCGCTATAGGGCGTTGTCGTACCAGCCGCGTTCGCCGCCGCGTTCGGCCTGTCGAACGGCGTTTTGCTGGGCGTCCCGTTTTCGATGGGGATGACCAGGTCGGCCACTGGGTAGGTCCACCGGCGCTGCTTGCCCTGGGCGTGTTCCTGGGTGGTGATCTGCAAGACATCGTCCTTGATGATGTACGTCAACTTGACCTGGTGGAGGATCAGGTTCAGGGCCGACTTCAGCGCGATCCGCTCGAGCTTCATCGTGATCGGACTCTCGAGGTGGACGCCCGCCTCGTTGAGGGCCTGCATGTCCGGCACGATGTTGATGGCGTGCATGTCGCGGAGTTCGTCGAGGACCGACTTCAGCGGGGTATTCTCGAAGCTGATGTTGATCGGCGTCAGCATCGACCGCTCGATCGCCTTCTCGGCTGGAGTCGGCCGGCCCTGCTCGATCGCCGACAGCGGCGTTCGCCCCTTCGCTTGGTTCCATCGCTCCTTATTGAAGCCCACTCCCTTGGTGATGGCGTCGGTCGAACCGGGGTCTTCGGCAGTATTGAGCAGTTCCAAGTTCATTTGCTCTTTCCGGTCCTTGAGCCCCTTGGCGTCGTTCACGCGGCGCTGCATCCGGGCGATGGTCACTCCCGCCCCAGCCGCCGTGTTGTCGGGGTCGATTTCCAGAACGCGTGAGGCGTACCCTTCCGCCTCGACGTACTTGGCCGCCTTGATCGCATCGTTGAAGTCTTTCATGAGCTTCTCGACGTTCTTCAGCTTGAGCTCTTCGGCCTTGCGGCTGGCGTTGACGCGCTCCTGGCCGTTGAGCCGAGAGGCGACTCGCCCCGCGCTGAGGTCGCTCTGCGCCTTCATCAGGCGGTAACTGCTGAGACGCGACTCGATCGGGCGGCGAAGCCCCGAGACCTGATTCGATTCGAGCTTCTCCTCGTTCAGAACCGTGAGGAAGTCCTGGAGTTTCTCCATCGCCTCGTCCTGCTGGCCGGCGCGGAACTTGTCCGACGCCTCGCGCTGCACCTCGATGGCGTCGCGACGGAGCTTGTCCATGAGGATCTGCTGACGGGCCTTGTGCTGGTCGAGCAGGCCGCCGTCGCCGGAGTCGCTCGCCGTGCCCTTGCCCGGTGCCGACACGGGCGGCAAATCGCCCGTCGTGTTGAGCGCCAGCGCGCCGGGGACTGGGTTCGGACTCGCTTGCCCAGAGACCGCCGTGCGGACGATGCCCGTCGTCGGGCCGGTCTTGCCCGCTGTCGGGGTTGCCGATCCGTTCGGGGTCGCCGACGTGCCCTGCCGGGCCATCGCGGCCCCAGTAGCCATCTCCGGCGTGAGGCTGATTTCGCGGAGCCGACCTTGCTGCTCGACGTTGAGCATGCGCAGGTCGAGGGAGGCGATCACGGCGCTCGATCGGCCATATTCACGGCGTCGGAAGGCTGCCATGGCCGCCTCGAAGGCGCGTTCGGTGCCCAACTTCTTCTGATTGAACTCCTCCGCGTCGATGGTTCGCAGCAGGCTCGCGGCCTGGTCGCGGACAGAGGGCTGGCCCTTTTGGGCACCGATCATGGCCTGCTCTGCGAGGCGGCGGGCCGTGGCCACTTCACCTCGACGCAACTCGCCACGGGCTTGCTCCACCATCTTCTCTTCGACCGTTGGCGTGACGGAGGCGGGAGTCGCCAGCCCGTCGCTCGACGTGCCCAAGCCCGGAGTCGCCTGGACGACCGCCGTCTCGGGTCGCTCCGCCACTTTGCCGGCTTTCAGGTTGCGCACCTGGGCGAGGCGCTGCTCGATCGGCTGGACATCTTGGCCGGACGCCTGGGCCATCTGTCGGGCGAGGTCGAGCTTCGTCTCGGCGTCGCGGTAGCGCGTCGCCAGGTCGCCCTTGCCGTACATGACCGTGTCGTAGGACTGTCGCATCATCGAGTCGATCCCGTTGCGGATATCGACGGCGATTTGCTGGTAGACGGTGTCGGGGCTGACCTCGTCGGTTGTGAACGTCGCGCCGATCTTCTGGGCCTCCATCGCCTTGGCCTGTGCCACGACGAGGGACTTGCCTTCCTTCCGCATCCGCTGCGCCTCGGCGACGAGTTGCATCGCCTTCAGCTTGTCGGGGGTCGGCTTCTCGGAGGTCGGGGGGACGGTGCCCGCCATCGAGTCCACGCCCGGAAGGCCGGGCATCGTGTTCGTCGCCACCTCGCTCCACGGCTTCGGCGGCGTCGCTGGTTTCTGCTCCGGGACGACCGGCGGGGTCGCTTTGGCAACCCCGGTCGGCCCCGTCGCGGGAGGAGTGGGCGTGATGCCCTTGGTTTCCCGACGAACGACGGCAGCGGGAGGCAGGGCCGTCTGGCGCAACTTGCCCTGGGCCGTCTGGATGTCCGAGAGCAGCTTGTTGGGCTGATCGCCGAGATCCCAGATGGAGTAGTTGCCGTGCAGTTTCTGGGCGCGATACGCGAACCGCGTCGCGGCTTCATAATCACGCTTGTCGTAGGCTTTCCGGCCTTCGACGGTCAGGCGCTCCGACTCTTGACGGTCGAGCTTCACGCGGACCTTTTCGATATCGATGCCGAGTCGGTCCGGCGAATCCTCGAAGAGACCCCACGACACGGTCGTGGAAGATTTGATGCGCTGGGTCGTCTGCGACGCCTCGTCGAGCTTGCCTTCGGCCAATTGACGGCGTCCCACGGCGAGAAGACCCTTGGCCTCCTCCTTCGTGCGCGGGGCGACCGGCGTCGGAGTGGCCGTCGCGTTGGGCCCGGGCAGGTCCGGCCCGGCGGGGGCCGTCGCCCCCGTCTGGACGATCGGAGAAGGCGTCTTCGTCCGGCCCTCCGTGCGGCGGATGTCACTGTCGAGGCGCTCGGGGTTGTCTTCCCAGAAGCTCAGGTTCGGCTTCTTGGCGCGGGCCATCGCGGTGAACTTCTTGGCCTCGTCGATCTTGTTCGCCGTCAGCGCGGCGCGGGCCTTGCGGATCAGGACACGACTCTCGTCGCTGTCCTTATTGGCCGACTCGGACACCGGCATGTTGGGCACCGGCCGCCCGTCGGCCATCTTCGGAGCCGGCGGGAGAGTGGTCGGCGCGGCCTTCGGCTCAGGGGCGGCCTTCGTCACCATCCTGGGAGCGGATATACGCGCCTGGGCGATGTCCTTCAGGGCCGATGAGGGCGTGTCGCCCCAGATCGGGAAGGTCAGCAGGGAGCTATTCTTGTCGGCCGACTTGGCGAACTTCTCGGCCTGATCGAACTCCTTGCGGGCCAGCGACGAGCGCGAGGCCGTCAGCAGCAATTTCGGATCGACCCGCCCGCTCTTGACATCGTTCAACACCTTGTTGGGGGTGTCCTCGGTCGCGGCGAACATCAGGTTTTGTTTACCACCTCGCGGGCCAGAGCCTCGGCGGTGTCGAAGTTGCCCTGATTGAGTTGCGCGCGGGCCTGTTGCAACTTGCTGTCAGCCAGGGCGCGGCCGTCGGCGGATTTCGCCATCGCCGGCCTCGTGGGAGCCGTGTCCAGGGCCGGAAAGGTAGGCCCGGCCAGGGCCACGACGCCAACGACCTGCGTAACCGCTCCGGCCAAGAGGAGAGTCGCCCAGCGACCCCTCGATCGTGCCTCGAACCTTGCCACCGTAGCCTCCTTTGCTCCGCGCCGGACTCTAGTCGCGGTGAGCGACAGACGACCGGCCTCCCCCGTTCCGCGCAGCCGGCTCGTCCACCGAGGTTTCCCCCGACGAACCCCCCGCCGCCTGCCGGACCGTCGATCCGACATGATCCTTCGGGCCACCCCATCGACGACTACCTTCCCCAGGCGAGGGACGGTCGCGAGTTCGCGCATCGATAGTGGCCCTTTGGTGCGACGCTCATACTCGCCCCCTCGAGGCGAGTCAAGACGAAGTGGACAGCCCGCGCGAGATCCGTAGAGTGGCTCTCGTGGCGCTCCTCCTGTCAGACGGGGGCGACTGGATCGTCTAGATGGTTCCTGATGGTCCCCTGACATTCCTTACCTTCGATGAGGCATCCGATGATCCGACGCTTCCTGATTCCCCTGGCGGTGTTCGCCTTGCTCCTCTCGAGCCGAATCGACAGCCTGGCCCAGGACACCAAGACCAAAGATCCCGAGAGCAAGCACGCCATCGACCTTCGTGCCCGCAAATCGACCGAGCCTGAGTTCACCAAGGAGACCAAGCGATTCGGCGTCGAGGTCTACACGGACGGCAACAACGGCGACGCCATCCACCTCAGCGAGACCGGCTCGATCAGCGTCATGGGCGCGAAGCAGTTCAAGGCCGGCGGGGCGAAGACGACAGACCCCCTGCTCCAGCACGGCCTGACGCTTAGCGCCCGCGCCGTCGGCGAGAAGGACTGGGACAAGGCCAAGAAGTATGGCATCGAGGTCTTCAAGGACGAGAACACGGGTAGCCTCGTCTACATCACCGAAGGCGGCGACGTGGAGACCGTCCCCAGCCGCTACGCGACGGCCACGGACAAGGGCAAGCCGAAGAAGCCCACCTGGAAGCACGCGATGGACCTGAAGGTCCGCAAGGCAGGCGAGAAGGACTTCACCAAGGACACCAAGAAGGTCGCCATCGAGGTCTATCTCGACGAGAACAACGGCAACCTCGTCTACATCACCGACGCGGGCACCATCGCCGTCGCGTCGAACAAGCTCAGCTCGCAGAAGGAAACCGGCAAGGGGCCGGATTGGCAACACGGCCTCGAACTCAAGGTCCGCAAGGCCGGCGAAAAAGAGTTCACCAAGGACACCAAGACCTACGGCATCGAAGTCTTCCTCGACGGCAACAACGGCAACCTGATCTACGTCTGCGAGACCGGCGGCATCGCTGTCGTCCCCGGCAAGTTCGCGAAGCTCTCCGACGGCAAG
>JANXSH010000368.1 GCA_025356615.1 Planctomycetia bacterium
CACCGAGAAGGTTTGCAAGGCACGGCTTCCCTCTGTTTTCCATTTCGGCAAAGAGAGCAAAGCGGGGATTCCCGCCGCACTCCAAAGAGGTGTGGAGTGCGGCGGGGATCCCCGCTTTGCTTTTTCTCGAGCACGGGGCACCGGGACCACTAGCGACCGGGCAGAACGATCGGTGGGTCGGCGACGACCGGTGGAGCCGCGACGAGCGCCGGTGGAGTGGCGACGAGCGCCGCCTGAGGAGCTACCGCGCTCTGGCTGAGGAGGAAGAACAACAGAACGGGCACGGCACCGACGATCACCGTCACGAGCAGGATGCCACGGATCACCGAACTGGTCCGTGGGCCTGTCCCAGGGGCGACTTTTTCGCCCGCGAGGGTCGTCTCGCATCCGCAATTCTGACAGAGGAAGCCGCCCTCACACCGCTGCCGCCATGTTACCGTGCGCATCGGCTGGGAGCGGTGAAGAGATCGCCCACAGTCGGGGCAGTTCGGTGGTCGTCGGGCGAGTACGAAGAGGAACACGAAGAACATCAGAAACGGCAGGAACACGACGAATACGCCGTCCATCACGAACTCCTCAAAAGGGCCGTCCGTCTTGGGGTAGCAAGAGCGATTCGCTCGCAGCCGACGAATCTTGCGAATCTACCGGCGGAACGAACGCGGGCGGCCTGGGTCGGTGCCGCCCGCTCTCATGCTACGGTTTCAGAGCATTCGCCGGCTTCGGCTTGGCCTGGCGGTTCATCAGTTCCAGCGCACGAGTCAGGCTCTCTCTCGCCTTCTCGTTGCTCGGCTCGAGCAGAACCTTGACGGCGGCCTCTCTCAGAGCGGCCTCTGCCTTGGCCGCGTCTGCTGGCACAATTACGGCTTCCTGCCAGAACCTCACCGTGTCATCCGGGAGAAGTTTGGCTTCCTTCAATCGATGGCGCTCCCCGCTCAGTGACGGGAGTCCCCATGTCCGTACCTTGCCCGTGCGGTCGTCTGCGTCAAGGAGCGCCCCGTTGTAGTAGAATTGGTAGTCCTGGGTAGGGTGAATGAGCGTCGCCTTCTTCCTGTTCGATTCGATCGCTTTCTGCGCGACCACGTCTGCTTCCAGCGTCTTGACGCGCTCGCGGGTCGCCTGGAGGCTCAGTCGCAGGGCTTCGACCTCGAGGCGCAGCGCCTCGAGATCGTACTTGTCCGCCTTGGCCGTCGCCGACGGCGTCGCCTTCGGACCCGGCTCGTTGCCCGCCCCGTAGGTCAGGGTGACGGCCCCGACGCTGAGGCAGGTGGCCACCAGGAACGCCATTGCGGTGGGCTTGAGTTTGGCTAGTAGCATGGCTTTCAACACTCCTTCGGTAAGGGCGGCGACGGAGGCGGGGATCGTCCCCGATGCCGCCTGGATCGTGGAACTCAGTAGGGAGGCGGGCACGCACGCGGCGCACGCCTCCGACGCGAACAGAACCTCCAACGTGCCGGCCGTGACTGCGGCCCCGTAGCCCGCCATCCGTCGCGCCAGCGTCTTGCGGGCGGTCGCCAGTCGGCTCGACAGGGTGCCTTCGGGCAAGCCCAACTGTAGCGCCGCCTCCTTCCGACTGCGGCCCTCCAACTCACACAGGACTACCGGCAGCCGGTATTTGTCCGGCAGGCGGGCCAGCTCGCGGTCCAACAGGGCGAGCAGGTCGCGCGACGTTTCTTCCGGTAGGACGGTCGGGTGTGGCATGTCTTCGACTTGGTGTTCCTTGGCCTGGCGCTGGGCGACTCGCCTCCTCACATCCAGGGCAACGCGGTAGGCCACGCCGTGCAGCCAGCCGCCGATCGTCTGCCGACCGTGGATGCGGTGCCCCTTGCGGGCCAGGATCACGAAGGTGGCCTGGAAGGCGTCCTCGGCGTCCTCGGCATGATGGATCATGCGACGGCACACGGCCAGCACCATCGGCCCGTGCCGACGTACCAGAGTCGTGAACGCGGTCTCATCCCGGCGGGAGGCATACACCCGTAGCAATTGGCCGTCCGTCAGGCCGGGGTCTTCCGGCTGCACCGCCCTACGCAGGCAGTCAAGAACCATCTGTGCCGAGGACGCCTTCATTCCCGTCGCCTCCGAAATTCGTTGCCCTTCTCCACTATATCCGTGCGACAGGGGGCGGCGCGTCGATGTTTTTGTCAAATGTATCGTTGTCAAAAAGGAGATCCCTGGTGGGTGACGCGAAGACCTCACCCCCCCAACCCCCCTCGCCCGCAGGGAGAGGGGGGAGCAAGACCGGACCAACGGGAGACGTGACGCTCTCCGACATGCCGCCGGC
>JANXSH010000370.1 GCA_025356615.1 Planctomycetia bacterium
TTCGGGATCCGCACATGCACCGTGGCCGATCGCCCCTCGAGCAGGATCTCGTTCACCTGGAGCCAGGCCTGGTCGCTGGTCGCGTGGGCGAAGACCGGCTTCTTGTCTTGCGTCGTAAGTGTCAAGGACGACCGGACCGTCTCCCCCACTCGCCCCGCGAGGCGTAGGTCGGCGACGTTGATGCCGACCCTCGGCGGCGAGGTCAGCCCCAGCGCCTCGAAGAACTGCTGCACCGCCGCCAGTCCCGATGCCGACGGCTCCTGCACCGGATACGTCCAGCCGTTGGTCTGATACCACCGCGCCACCGCCCCACGCGCGAAGAGGTCGGCCGCCTCCTTGGCCTGGGCCTTGGCCTTCTCCGCGACCTGGCGCGGCGTCGTCGCCCCTGCCAGAGCGCCCTCGGGGAACGGCACGACCGGCACGTCGATCTTGACCGACACCTCGACGAGTCCGCCGGAGGATTCCAGGATCAGCTTGCCCATGAGCGGCTTGCTGCTCGCGCTTATTGCTTTCCCACGGACGATGATCGGAATCGTCGTGTCCTGGAGGAACTGGAACAACTTCGACTTGATGCCCGAGTTGGGGTCGCCGAGGACGAGCCAGGGGCACGACTCGCAGCTAATCGACCCCGCAACGAGACCCATGCCGGAGTTGTGCAGTTTCAAATCGAAGCGAAGATCCTGCCCCGGCCGGATCCTGCCGAGGTTGACCTGCGCCGGTTCGACGGAGAGGCGGGCCGCCTCCAGAACGGTCGTGGGTAGTCGCTCGATGAGTTGGGCAAGCCCGCGATCTCGGTCGGGGAAACCCGCCGCCTCGCGCGCCGCCACGACGAGGTCGGCGCGGCCCAGCCCACCGAGGAAGCTGGAGAAGATGCCGTGCCGCAGCATTTCGCGAGCCGCCTCCCAGTTGTTCTGCACCGCGAGGACGAGTTCGTCGAAACTGTTGCACGCCTGCCCGGAGGGAAAGACGAACGGCATCGGGAATCGCTGTTTCGCCGGATCGACGGGTTTCCCCGCCCCAAGCGAGAGGACATGACCATCGAAGTAGCAGAACTGCGCAGCAGGCGGATTGAGCCGCGAACAGCGTGGGCATGGGTGAGACATAGGCGTTCGCCGGGGGTTGAGGCACGGTGTCGATGGTGTATTATCGCAAGTGAGAGGAGGGAAGGATAGGGGGTTGGACAAAGAGACTCATGATCTTGAGAATATCGCCATGACACCATCCCACTCGATCCTCGACCGCATCGGCAACACCCCCGTGATTCGCCTGGACCGGGTCGGCGCGGGACTACCCGTCCCGATCCTCGGCAAGTGCGAATTCCTCAACCCCGGCGGCAGCGGCAAGGACCGCATCGCCCTCGCCATCGTCGATGAAGCCGAGCGCGCGGGGCTGCTTCGGCCCGGCATGACCCTCGTCGAGGCGACCGCCGGCAACACGGGCATCGGCCTGGCGCTCGTCGCGGCGATTCGCGGCTATCGGCTCGCCTGCGTGATGCCCGCGAAGATGTCCGCCGACAAGCGATCGGCCCTCGCCGCGCTGGGGGCCGAGGTCATCATCACGCCGAACGCCCCGCCATCATCGCCGGACAATTTCCGAAACGTCGCGAAACGTCTCGCCGAGGAACACGGCTGGTTCCTGACCGACCAGTTCGCGAATCCCGCGAACGCGCTGATCCACGAGACGACGACCGGCCCCGAGATCCTCGCCCAGTGCGGCGGGCGGGTCGGCGCGTTCGTCTGCGGCGTCGGCACCGGCGGCACGATCACCGGCGTGGGGCGCTACCTCGCGGCCCACTGCCCGACGGCCCGCATCGTCCTCGCCGACCCCGTCGGCTCCCGACTCGCGCACCGCGTGGACCCGGCCCAGCCGGACGAGGACGGGGGCTACCTCATCGAGGGCATCGGCGGCAGCGTGGTGCCGGAAGTGTGCGACCTATCGCTGGTACACGCCGCCGAGCGCGTGAGCGACGAGGATTCATTCGCGATGGCCGTCCGGCTGATGCGCGAGGAGGGGTTGCTCGTCGGCGGCTCCTCGGGCACCGCCGTCGTCGCGGCGCTGCGCGTCGCTGCCCGTGGGGACGTGCCGGGGCCGGTGGTCGTGCTGCTGGCGGACTCGTGGGATCGGTATTACGCGCAACCGTGGATGCGGGCGCTGGGAGAATCGCCCCTAAAGGGTTGACTTATGGGGCCAAAAGGGTATCATCGGAGGTGATGGGATGTCGGCTAGTGAAGAACAGGAGTCCTCGGAGGTCGATCTCGCCCAAGCGTTCGGCGCGGACGGCGATGTCTCCACCCAATGTTTCACGATCTATATCCCGAACAAGGATCGTGCAGGTCGTGAGATCGGCGATCAGAGGAAATGGGTATTGGAGGCGATTCACTTGCTGGCCGCAATCAATGGAGGCGCGACGGCGATGCCGCCGGTAGAAGGCGGATGGCTCGATGAACGTGGGCAAGTCCTCTGGGAAAACCCCGTTGTCGTCTACTCTTTTATCAGGGCAGATGAGTTCCTGGCAAACCTTCCTCGACTCCGAGAGTTCATTCATCGGATGGGACGGGAAACCAATCAGGGCGAGATCGGGTTCGAGTTCGATGGCCGGTTCTATCGGATTCGGACTTACGATGCCCCTTAGAATAAGAGGTCGATCATGGCGAAAACAATTCGGCCCACGGAGCCAACATCGCCGCGCCTTCGCGACACCTCGTCCGCCCATCCCTGCATCGACCCCGAATCGGTCGTCTCCGGGCTGGGCGCGGATGTTGGCGAGCGTATCCAGACTTTACTCAGTCCGATCTCCCTGCTTGCCGTTCGGAAAGAACTCGCCGATCGACTGCAAACCAGCGGAGGGCGGCCCGCTCTCTCCGACACGACTCGGCGAACGAAGATCCCTCTTCGGGAACACGACTGGGCCGCGCTGGAGCAACTCGCAGCGGCGGTCGGGTCCGAGGGATTCGTCCCATCGGCGGGCCAAGTGGCGAGTGTCCTGCTCACGCTTTCTGTCCGACAGATGATGAACGACTTGGCCAAGAATCCTTCGGAGTTGAATGAATTCGCCGCCCGCGCGAACCCACCTGGGGGCCACGAACAGTCGTCGTAGATAGGATCTTTCCTCATCGAGTCCCCCCATGCCATCGAACCTCATCCTCGTCACCGGCTCCGCCGGGCGCGTCGGCCGTGCGGTCGTCGCCGAACTCCTCGCGCGGGGCTTCGCCCTGCGCGGCTTCGACCTCGTGCCGACGCCGGGCCTCGGCGATAGCGTCGTCGGCGACCTCGCGTCGATGGGCGACGTTCGCGCCGCGATGAAGGGCGTCGGGACGCTCGTCCACCTCGGCGCGACGCCGGACGACGACGACTTCATGACGAAACTCTTGCCGCCCAACCTCGTCGGCGTCTTCAACGTCATCGAGTCGGCCCGCGAGGAGGGGGTGCCCCGCGTCATCCTCGCCAGCACCGGGCAGGTCGTCTGGTGGCAGCGGATGCGCGGCGACCTCCCCATCGGCATCGCGGTCCAGCCGACCCCGCGCGGCTGGTACGCGGCGACGAAGTGCTTCCTCGAGGCGGCGGGCCGGAGCCTCGCGGAGGCCGACGGGCGCTGCGTCCTGGCGGTCCGAATGGGCTGGTGCCCCCGAACCGCCGAACAGGCGGCGGAACTCGCCGGGTCCGAGTGGGCGCGCGATGTCTACCTCAGCCCCGGCGACGCGGGGCGCTTCTTCGCGGACGCGGTGCAGGCCCCGGCGTGGCCGGGTTACGCCGTCGTCTACGCCTGTAGCAGGCCGGAGACCCACATCGTCTACGACCTGGAGCCGACGCGCGCCTTGATCGGCTTCGAGCCGCGCGACCACTGGCCGATGGGCGTCGAGGAGATGCTCCTGGGGGAGGTCGCCAAGGTGACTGCGTCGCTCCACGGGTAAGGGATGTCCCGTCTGGATCACCGCCCGAGACATTCCCCCGGTCCCACAGATTCGAGATCACTCCGCCGCCACGATTTCTTCCTTGACCGGCTGGACGAAGTACGTCGCCTTCTTCTCGGTG
>JANXSH010000379.1 GCA_025356615.1 Planctomycetia bacterium
CCCGGTACAGGCGTTCTTGTTCGACCGCCGCATGACGGCGGCCGAGTCCGCGACGTGGCCCGCCAAGTTGACCGCGACGGGCACCCAGACCGCCCTCGCCGACGCCATCGTCGAGGTGCTGACTCGCCTCGGTCCGGAGCCGCCCGCCGCCATCGTCGTCGTCACCGACGGCAACGACAACGCCAGCAAGCAGACGATGGAGGAGGCCGCGAAGCTCTGCCTGGATCGCAGCGTTCCGCTGCACATCTGGGGCGTCGGCTCCTCCGAATCGGGCGTCCTCCAGATCAAGGATGTTCGCCTCCCGCCGACGCTCTTCCTCGACGAAAAGCCCGACATCAAGGACGACCCGTTCGACGTGACCGTCCGCTACCGCAGTCGCGGCTTCACGAAGGGCACCATCGTCCTGACCGCGAAGCTCGGCGACCAGACCGTCGTCGAGCGCCTGCCGGTCCAGGAGGGCGAAAACCTTACGAAGCGCGTCCGTTTCGAGGAGCCGAAGAAGGGCAAGGAGGGCGACCGCGCGGTGAGTGTCACCCTGCGCTACGAGCCTCCCGTCGGCGAGAAACCCCTGGAGCGACCCATCCTCGACGAGGTGAACCGGACCGTCCAGGTCAAGAACAGTCGTGTAAAAGTGTTGGTCGTCGAGAACACGCCGCGCCGCGAGTACCACTTCATCAACCCGACGCTCAACCGCGACCGGCGCGTCCTGATGCGGGTCTTCCTCGCCGAGGGCGACCCGCAGTTGCCCGAGTTGCCACCCGATGCCGAGTCGGGGTCGCGGTATCTCGGGAGCTTCCCCGAGAACTTTCCTGAGCCGGACAGCGCCGACCCCGACCGCCGTCCGTATGATCTCGTCATCCTGGGCGACATACCCTATGCGAAACTCGGCGACGAGGGCGGCAAGAAGCTCGCGCGGTTCGTCAAGGAGGGCGGCGGCCTCGTCGTCCTCGCGGGCAAGAATCACGCCCCTGCCGAATTCGTGAATACGCCCCTCGCCGAGGCGCTGCCCGTCGAGATCACGAAGCAGCAGTTCACCCCCGACGATCTCGGCAAGCTCTCGGCTTTCCGCCCGGTCCTGAGCTACGACGGCGAGCAGAGTACGGTCCTCCTGCTGGCCGACAAGAAGGAGGACAGCCTCAAACTCTGGAAAGAGGATCTCTGGAAGAACACGCCCGGTTTCGAGTGGTACTATCCCGTCGCCGACCTCCGCCCCGGCGCGGTCACTCTGCTCGTCCACCCCGATAAGAAGGTCGGACGCAAGCCCGACGAGAAGCCGATGCCCCTGATCGCCACCCACTACTACGGCAAGGGCGAGGTCCTCTTCGTCGGCACCGACGAGACCTGGCGCTGGCGCGACAGCACGGGCGACCGGCTCACCGCGCGGTTCTGGGGGCAGATCGTGGCGCGGTTCGGCCTGCCGCACTTGCTCGGCAACGCGAAGCGGACGCAAATCTCGGTCGGGGCCGGCGGGAGCCTCCTGGGGCGGCCCGGCACGTTCGAGGTTCGCCTGCTCGACGCGAAGTTCGAGCCGGTCACGCGCCCCGAAGTGCCCGCGACGCTCGTCAACCTCGACGCGAAGGATCCCGCGACGCGGTCGCGCGAGATCCTCCTCCGACGAGTCCCCGGACAGCCCGGAGAGTATCGCGGCGCGCTACCCAACGACGTGCCCGGTCGGCACGAATTGCGGGTCGCCGGCGGCGCGGGGTTGGAACAAGCGACTCTCCCGTTCCGCGTCGAGCTGCCGCCGCGCCACGAACTCGAGGAGGTCGGCCTCGCCTCGGAGATCCTCCGCGCCGCCGCCGCATCGAGCGGGGGGCGATTCTACCGCGAGGAAGACCTACAGGGCCTCCCCGACGCGATCGCCAAGCAAACGCAACCGTTCGTCCAGCGCCAGGAGGTGTTGCTCTGGAACCCGTTGGCGATGGTCGCCTTCCTGGTGCTCATCACCGCCGAATGGCTCGTCCGCAAGTTCTCCAACCTGAGTTGACCCGCATGGCTTCCAAGACGATCAGGCGACTTCTGGGACGACTCCGCTGGCGCGAGCGATTGCTCGGCATCAGTTGGACGAGCGCGCGAGCGCTATGCGTGATGTTCGTGCTGCTCGTCGCCGCGTGCGTCCTCGACTGGTTCATCGACCGTCGGCGGGAGACGCCCTATCCTCTTCGCGTCGGCCTCCTCGCCGTCCAGGCGATCGTCGCGATCGCCTTCCTCCTGGCCCTCTTGCGGTCGATCTTCCGGCGAGCCGGCGACGACGAACTGACCCTCCTCGTCGAAGAGAAAGTGCCCGACCTCAATCATCGGCTCATCTCCGCCGTCCAGTTCGACCGGCCCGGTGCCAAGATCGAGGGCATGTCGCCGGCGCTCATCCGCGCGGTGACGGAGCAGGCGGACGAGCGGGCCGCCACGATCTCGGCCTCCGAAGTTTTGAGTTCGTCGCGCCTGAAGTATGCCTTCCTCGTCGCCGTCCCCGTGGCCCTGATCGCGGCGGCGATCTACCTTGTCGCGCCCACGACGAGCGCGGCGCTGGTGGCCCGCGCGTTCCTTCAGGACAGCCACGTCCCGCGTTCGCTCTTTCTGGACCCGTCGAACCACCACTGGGCGTCCGGGGAGGAAGGGACCCTCGAGGTCCGCGTCGTCGGCAACGTCTCCTCCGAGGACGCCGGGGAGACCCAGCTCCGGTTCGACGACGGCACCTCCTTGCGCCTCGCGCTCGTCCACGATCGGAGCGACGACGAGGGGACGGTCTTCGTGACGAAGGTTCCCGCGGGCGACGTGCCATTCCGCTACCGCGCCTGGCTGAAAGACTCCCGCGTCAAGACGCCCGGCGAAGTGACTTACTCGCCGCGCCCGGTCGTCGAGTCGATCGTCGCCTGGGTCGATCTGCCGGTCGAAAGACTCGGCACGCAGGCGAACGGCTCGCCGTTCACCGAACTCCAGCGCGGCGGCGACGTGGCCTACCGCCTCGAGGGGAGCCGTGTTCGGCTCGGCCTCACGGCGCAGGTGCCCATCGCCGAGGCGCGGGTCCGCATCGAGAGGAAGGGGAAGAAGCCGCGCGATGTGGACATCCCCCTGGCCGAGGCGAACACGAAGGTAGAGGTTGTGTTCCCCCTCCTGCCCGGTGACACCGGCTACGCGATCTCCGTTCGGAGCGACGACGGCTTCGACAGCCGCGAACCCGCTCGGCGGACGATTCGCCGCCTTCCGCTGGAGCCGCCCGTGGTCGCGCTGGTGCCGGAGATGTTCCCCCGTAAAGGCGACGTGAGCTTTCCAGAAGACGACGAGGTCGAGGGCATCCCGATCATGCTCGGCCAGCGCACCCGGATCGAGTACAAAGGTTCGGATCGCTACGGCCTCTCTCACACGCGACTCCGGTTCCGCGTGGTGCCGAAAACCAAGGAGGGCGAGGAGGCGGCGACGCTCGACCCCGATTCGTTCCAGCCGCTCCCGCTGGGGCCGGGGCGGAACGCGAAGCCGCCGATCAGCGCCAAGGCGCGGGAGGAGTTCTCGACGTTCCCCGCGCCGTACCTCGGGGCGTTGCCGGACAGCGAGGGCGAGGGCCGATACGACTTCAGTTCGGTAGGCATCCCCGACGGGAAGGGCGGACTGGTCAAACTCGTCGAGGGCGACCGCATCCAATTCTACGTCGAGATGTTCGGCAAGGCCGACCCCGACGGCAAGCCGGGCCGGTCGGCGATCCGCGAGAAGGAGATCCGCAGCCTGTCCGGGTATCTGGACTGGTTGGACAAGAAATACGACCTCGCCGCGCGGACGCGCCTGCTCGAAGCCCAGCAGCGCGGCGCGCGGCCCGGAGAATCGGACTAGAAATCGCTACCATCGGATCGTGTCCGGGGTAAGATAAGAGTCTGACTGATAAGAAGAATTAGCCACAGATGAACACGGATAAGACAGGAAAGCATCGAGAAAAGCATTTGTCTCATCTGCGTTCATCTGCGTTCATCTGTGGCTAATTCTTGTTGTGTCTTCCTGGGGGGGAAATCGATGACGCATTATCGCTGGCTGTGTGCCTCGTTCGTGGTCCTGCTCGGCGTCTCGCTGTTGGCCTTCGGGCCAGGCGCGACGACCGCCGCGACGGCGGAGCTGTCAGAGCAGAAGCAGAAGCAGCGCGTGATCCAGACCGAGGCCGAGGGGCTTCTCCGTCGCATCGAGACGATGATCCGCGTCCTCGAGTACAACCGCCTCGAGAAGTCTTCCGAGAAACAACTCCTCGACGAGGTCGGCAAGACCCTCGCGGGCCTGACACGCGAGCAGATGAGCGCGCTGATCTCCGCCCTCGAACGCGCGGGCAAGAGCAAGGGGACGTTGCGCGAGAACGAACTCGTCAAGGCACAGAACCAACACGAACAGATCGTCATCGGCCTCAAGGACTTGCTCGCCCGGTTCGACGCGATCCGCAGCGTCGAGCAGGCGGCAGACAAGCTCGACAAGTTGGCCCGGACCGAGGCCGAGTACAGCATGACCACGGCCCAGATGTTCGCCGACAAGGACCAGCCGAGCGTCCGGCGGAATGGCGGCACCGTCCAGCTCCAGCAGATCCAGAGGATGACGACGGATCACGTCTTCCTCATGAAGGACTTCACGACGGCCATCGACCAGTTGCACAAGCTCGACTCCCAGTTGCTGGGCGATGCCAAGGTCCGAGCCGAGAAGGTCGTCAAGCAGGCCAGGGCCGAGAAGGTCGATCGGGAGTTCGTCGATGGCGCAGAATTCCTCCGCCAGCGCTCGGCGGGCTTCCCGAAGGCGATCGAACGCATGTGGTCGCTCTCGGGTCGGCTCGTGACGATGTCCTCGTCCCTGCGAACCCCCCTCGAACGCATCGACATGCTGCGTCAGGTGCGGACTCGAATCGTCAAGGCCATCGACGAGCAGACCGCCGTCCGCAAGCACACCGCCGACCCCAGCAAGATCGAGGGCGGCGAGATCAACAGAGACAACCCGCGTGAGCGCCTCCAACTCGAACTCCGGGGCGGCAAGCGCGTGGAACCCGGTGAGCCGGTCGAGCGGGCGCGCGGTCGCGTCCTCGGCGACCGGCAGGGCTGGCTCGAGTTCGACACCCGCACCGGGCGGGTGGCGCTGTCCGCGACGCTGCCCGAGTTGGCGACGAAGCTCGACACCGCCGAGAAGTCGATGCGTGTCGCCCAATCGGCCCTTCGCGATGCCAAGAAGAGCGACAAGGTGCTGCCCGATCAGGACAAGGCGTTGGTCCAGTTGAAGGAGGTCAAGGCCGAACTCGACCGCCTCCTCGCCGAGGAGGACAAGAAGAAGAACGACCCGCTGGTGAACCTCAAGGACACCCTGGCCCGCGTCGATCAGATCCTGAAGGCCGAGAAAGAGACCCGCGCCGAAACGAAGAAGGCGATCGAGGAGAAGAAGCTCGAGAAGTTGCCGGAGCAGGCACCCAAGCAAGCCGACCTGGCGCGTCAGACCGAGGCCGTCAAGGAGCAAGCCCCCGCCGCCAAGCCCGAGGCGACCGAAGCTCTCGACAAGGCCGCCAAGGCGATGGAGAAGGCCGCCACGGCCCAGAAGGAACGCAAGCCTGAAGCCGTCGCCAAGCAGGACGACGCCGTGAAGAACCTCGAGGAGGCGAAGAAGGCACTCGAGGACCAGATCAAGGAAACCGAGGATCGCCGGGACGACATCAAGAAGCTCGAGGACGCCGGCAAGGAAATCGACAAGCTCATCGAGAAGGAAAAGGAGATCGCCAAGGACGCGAAGGCCGACAAGGCGACCCCCAAGGAGACGACAGACCTCGCCAAGAAGCAAGAGGAAGTCACCAAGCCGACGAAGGAGCTGAGCAAGGAAGTCGCCGAGAACGCCCCCGAGGCGGCGAAGAAGATCGACGAGAGTACCAAGGCGATGGAAGACGCGAAGTCGGACCTCGAAAAGGCCGACGCGAAGCCGGCGGCGAAGAAGGCCGACGACGCCGTCGGCAAGCTGGAAGAGGCGAAGAAGGAACTCGACAAGGCGCTCGACAAGAAGAAGGCCGAGGAGGCAGCCGCCCAGCCGACCCCGTCGAACGTCGATCCGATGGCAGCCGCGCAGCAACTCGCCAAGGCGCTCGAAGAAGCGAAGGAGGCCGCCAAGGCCGCCGACATGGCGGACAAGGAAATCGCCAAGGCCGACAAGGGTGAGAAGGACGCGAAGGATCCGACGAAGCAAGACAAGGCACCCGCCGACTTGAAGGCGCTGCAGAAGGCCGTCGCCGATCAGACGGACAAGGTCAAGGCACCCGAGGCCAAGTCTCCCGCGGACGAAGCTGCCAAGGCGCTCGAAAAGGGCGACCTCGCCAAAGCGATCGAGGCCCAGAAGGACGCCCTCGCCAAGCTCGAAGATGCTGCTGAGAAGGGCGAAAAGGGTGAGAAGGGCGACATGCCTCCGAAGGGCGAAAAGGGTGAGAAGGGCGAGAAGGGCGACATGCCTCCGAAGGGCGAGAAGGGTGAAAAGGGCGAGAAGGGTGAAAAGGGCGAGAAGGGTGAGAAGGGCGAGAAGGGTGAAGCTGGAGAAAAGGGTGAGAAGGGCGACATGCCCGGTGAACCTGGCACGCCTTCGCCTTCGGAGGCCAAGAACGCCGGCGAACTCGCCAAGGCTCAGAAGGCCGTAATGGAAGCGACGAAGCAACTCGCCAAGTCCCAGGCAGCGACCCAGGCGTCGATGGCCGCCCTCGCCCAGGCGCAAGCCCAGGCACCGCAGGGGGTCCAGAGCCAGCTCGAAAAGGCCGCTCAGGAACTCGGCAAGGCGGCGGAGCAGATCGAGAAGGGCAACCCCGGCGAGGCCAAAGAGGCACAAACCGAGGCCGCCGCTCAGATCGCTAAGGCCATCGAATCGCTCGGCAAGGGCATGGAACCCGGCATGGGTGAAGGCAAAGAGCCGGGCATGGGCGAAGGCAAGGAGCCAGGCATGGGTGAGGGCAAAGAGCCGGGTAAGGGTAAGGAAAAGGGCAAAGGTAAAGGTAAGGGCAAGGAGAAGGGCGACGAGAAGAACGCGAAGGAAAGCGACGGAGATCGCAAGCCCGACGGCCAGGCCAACAACGACAAGGCCAAGGAAGGCACTACCAAAGGCAACGGATCGCAGATCAGCCTCCCGCCGCGCCAGCGCGAGCTAATCAATCAGGCGATGACCGAGAAGCTGCCGCCGGAGTATTCGGCCCTGATCCAGCAGTATTTCATCAACATCGCGCGCGGCAAGCCCGCGACTTCGCCTGCCCCGGCGAAGAAGTGATCGAATCTCCCCCCC
>JANXSH010000440.1 GCA_025356615.1 Planctomycetia bacterium
GGGGGCTGGGGGGTGGGGTCAGACGCGGGGAGACTTCATCTCTTCTCATGGGTAGATACCTGTGCCGTTCAGGGGAGGGGGTTGGGGTGGGGTCTTCGCTGCAACTACCCATACCCTTCATTCGTGCCGGGTAAGAGGACAAGGAGCGTCCCATGCGGTTCAATCGACTGTCGGCGTGCTATTTGGCCTCCCTGCTCACCACAGGGTTGCTCCTCGGCGCGGCCCTGGCCCAGCCGGACCTGGGCACTCTCCCGCCGCCACGCAAGGAAAAGGCGAAGCCGGATAAATCGGTGGCCAAGGCGGCCCCGGAACTCCCTTCGCCCCCGCCGTCCATTCTCGACGATCAGGTCAAACCCATCGACTTCGCCTCGGCTCTGCACCTGGCTGGCGTTCAAAATCCCCAGATCCTTCTGGCCAGGCAGCGGATCGAGGAAGCGGCGGCCCTGCAAATGCTTGCAGCCGCCCAACTCCTGCCCTCGATCAACGCGGGGGGGAACGTCGATACCCACACCGGCCCGCTCCAGCGGTCTACCGGCGTCATCACCGACTTGCACAGAGGCTCCCTCTACCTGGGTCTCGGGGCCAACGCGGTCGGGGCCGGCACGGTCAACATTCCGGGCATCGTCTGGAGCGGGAACGTCTCGAATGTCCTCTTCGGTCGGCTGGTGGCCCGGCAGGTCGTTCGCAGCCGCGAGTTCGCGAGCGTGGCCGTTCGCAACGATGTCCTCCTCCGCGTGTCGCGGGCCTACCTCGAACTCCTGCGGGCGCAGGGTCGTCTCGCGCTCGCCTTCCAGATCCAGAGGGAGGCTCAGAACCTGGCGCGCGTCACCGCGAATTTCGCCCGCGCTGGGGAAGGCAGGCGAGCGGACGCCGAGCGGGCGGCGACGGAACTCGAGTTCCGCAACGCCGACGTGGTGCAGACCGAGGGGGAAATCCTGATCGCTTCGGCGCGTCTGTGTCAACTGCTCGACCTCGATCCGTCGGTCCGCCTGCGCGTCATCGACGGGCACGTCGTCCCGGCCCCCATCGTGCCCAATCCCATTCCCTTGCCCGAACTGTTGACCATCGCCCTGACGCAACGACCGGAACTCGGCGAACGCCGGGAACTCATCCGGGCGGCGTTGCTCGAGTTGCACGCGGCGAAAGTGTTGCCGTTCTCGCCCAACGTCGTCCTCGGGTACAGCGCGGGAGACTTCGGGGGGGGCAGCGACCTCGTAGCGAGGGGGATCGCCCAGGCAGACGGCACCGTGTTGCGCCAATCGCGGTTCGGGAACTACGCGGGCAGACAGGACTTCGACGCGGTCGTCTACTGGACCCTCCGCAACCTCGGCGTCGGCAACCTGGCACAGATCCGGCTGGCCCGGAGCAACGTTCGCAGCGAAGAACTCCGCCAACTCGAGGTGCTGGACCGGGTACGGGCAGAGGTCGCCTCGGCTTACGCCGCGACCCACGCCCGCTATTCGCAGATCGACACGGGCGAACGCGCCATCCGCAGCGGCAACAACGCATTCGTGGAAGACCTGAAGCGGACGAGGAACAACATAGGTTTGCCGATCGAAGTCCTCGACAGCTTCCGCCTCCTGGCCCGGAGCCGCTACGCCTACCTCGACGCCATCATCGATTACAACCGTGCTCAATTCGAACTCTACGTCGCCCTGGGACAACCGCCCGCTGGCTGCCTGGCCCGTCCGGTCCCGGTGCCGCCCGTCGTCACCATCGTCCCGCCGAAGTGACCCCGCCGAGCGCCTGTCGGAAGATCCACGGCAAGAAGCGAAGGGGTGACGAATGGACGGAAGGTTCTGGCGAGCGGGAATCGCGGCGTTCCTGTTGATCGCGCCGTTGGGATGTCGAACGGGGCAACCCTGGCCGGAACACGAAGGATGCTCCCCTCTCCCCCTGTACTCAGGGGGAGAGGGGTCGGGGGTGAGGGGGTTGAATCAGGCACTAGAAGAACCCCTAACCCCTAACCCCTCTCCCCTGAGTACAGGGGCGAGGGGGACCAAATCGGACAACCCCT
>JANXSH010000471.1 GCA_025356615.1 Planctomycetia bacterium
CCAGCGATTGCAATCGCTGGGCCTTGGGGCAGCGCCTCTCCTTTGCCTCCGTCCACAGTCACACCCAACCGAACTTCCGAAAGGGCCATCCAGAATCCCTCAAGACCAAACCATCCTCTGTCGATGAGGAGTTAGACTCTACCCCATCGAGCATGCAACGAAAGGATTCCTCCCATGCGAACTCGTTTCAGCCGAGTCCTCACGGCTCTTCTCCTGGTCGTGACGGGATGGCTCTGCTTCCCGGCGGGGAATGCCCAGGCCCACCCCCTTCTCGT
Source organism: Planctomycetia bacterium (assembly GCA_025356615.1). Classification (GTDB taxonomy): domain Bacteria; phylum Planctomycetota; class Planctomycetia; order Gemmatales; family Gemmataceae; genus JANXSH01. Next base: position 276 of record JANXSH010000471.1, read on the forward strand.
GGGAGATTGGGTCTCGCCGACGCCGCCGGGGGCGACCGCCACCTTCCATTTCTGCCCAGGCGAACACCTCGGGAACGGCCTCTGGCGCGGGCAATGTTCGCTGAACGTGTCGAACTGTTCCGTTATCTACGGCTCCTATGAACTCAACATGATCGACGATCATCAGGCGACACTTACGCCTTTACGCTCTCATACGAACGGCAGCCCCACAGTAGGTCTCGTGGACTTCAGCACGGGCGTCCTCACGCTGAAGAACGTGACCTACCGTCGGCGTGGACCCATCATGGGCGTGCCTGTCCTGAGTCGATGACACCTCAACGGGAGGCGAGCGCGGCCCGCGTCCGCTGGACGAGGGGATTGTCCGCGTCCCCGGTCCCCTTGAGATCGAACATCGCGGCGGCGGCATACCGGCTCCGCCAAGCCGGGCTGATGTGGTAGTAGTCTTCCAGCGCGGCGGAACTGAACTTGTAGTCGTGCGAGTCCCTCCCCTTGGCGAAGACCAGTCGGCGCGCGGCGGCCATCATCGGTCGGATCTGCGTCGAGTCGCTCTCGAGCAGGGCCAGCGCCTTGCGGGCGGCGCGGAGGCGGTCTTTCGAGATGTCGGCGAAGATGTCCTCGATCATCTCCGTCGGATCGCCCTTCAGTTCTGCCTTCTCCATCTCGTCGAGCCGGAGGCCGGACAGCTTGCCCCGAGAGGCCATCGTCTGGCGGAATTGCGTCAGGAAGCTCGCCGCTTGCAGCATGAGGAATCGGCGAGTGACTTCGTCCGCGCTGACCTGATAGCCGTGGTGCAGCGCGTTGACCGAGGTCACGCAGTGCAGGCCGACGATCCCAGGCTGGCGTCCGAGCAACTCGGCCGCCGTCAGGAACAGCCCGTCCCACACTGATGCGGGGTGGACGCCCTTCGTGAGGAGCGCGGCGACCTTGGCGGCGGCATCGCCTGCGGAGGCTTCGCGCAGTGTGGCGAGCAGGTCGGCCCCGGCAGCCGGGGAGGGCTTCCCGCCGCGCGGTAGCTTCGCCAGCTCGACGGCGCGTTTCAGGTTGTCGCGGCCCGGCCGGTCGCGCTCGTCGTCGCGCTTCGCGGGGTTGGCCCCTTCGTGTTCGAGTAGGGCGTAGGTCAGCGAGCGAAGGAACGGCTCGGCGTGCCGCCATCCGATCGTTTGCAGGGTGCGCCAGCCGTTCGCCACATAGATCGCCTTGTGGCCGATGTCCCGGAAGTCGCGCGCCCCGTAGCGCCAGAACAGTTCGATCACCTCGCCCGCACCGGCCGATCGCGCCAGAGCAGCCACGGCCGCGTCCGCCCCCTCGGGATCCCAGTCGTCCATCGCCTCGACGAAGCGCTTCTTCGCCTGGGTCGAGGACGGGAGTTTACTCTCGGCGACCGGGGCCATCATCCAGTCGGTCCCCGCCTTGTTCTGTCGCTGCGATTCCTTGAAGGTGTCCAGCGCCCAGAACAGCGGCAGCCAGCGGTCCTTGTCGTCGGCGGCCTGGCTCGCCAGATGCGCGGAGTTGATGACGAGGACGGCGTGGAACTTGAACCCCACCGGGCGAGGCTGGATGCCGCGCACGCCGGCCAGGAACACCGCGCCGAGGAGTTGCTGATAGTTCGTACCCTTGCGAATCTGCTCGGCCACCTTCTCGAGGAGCGTCTTCCGAGGAGTTTCCTCGATGAGGCGGACGAGCGGTTCGAGGTCGGAGCCGACGCGGACGACGTTCGGCAAGACAGGTCCGGCAGCGGCGGACACCTCCGGCAACCCCCCGAGGAAGCCGAGATCCGCGAGGCCGGCGACGGCCCCCGCCTGTAGGGTGCCGGTGACGAAACGACGCCGGGAGAGGGGAGAGGACATGAGCAGACTCCTTGGAGGTTCGACCCAGAGAGAATGGGTATCGTTTACTATAGCGGGATGCTGCGTGAGGGAGGAAGGGGACGTTGGGAATGCTCGACGGAATCACGCACCGGCCCGCCCGTCGCTTGTCGATCGCGCGCCCGGACACTACATTCATGCCTGAGTCGGCATCCCCGGCCGACCTTCCCTCCAAGAGGTTGCTCCGATGGCCTGGCGCTCCTACCCCCTCGTCCTCGCGTTGCTCCTGCCGCTCCTCGCCGACCCCGCCGAGGCCGACACGCTTCAGGATCTCCGCGCCGTCAAGGCCGAAGGGATCGGCTCGGCCAAGGCGCGGGCCGCGTGGGACCGGCTCGTCCGACAGGGGCCGTCCGCGTTGCCCGCGATCCTGGTCGCGATGGACACCGCCGACACGGTCGTCGCGAACTGGCTCCGTCTGGCGTTCGACGACATCGTCGAGAGGGAGAGAAAAGCCGGCGGCAAGAAGATCGATGGGGACGCCTTGCTCGACTTCGCCCGCGACCCGAAGCGTCAGGGCCGACCGCGTCGGCTGGCGCTCGACCTGGCCGAGGAGCTTCGCCCCGGCGCGCGAAAGAAGCTCCTGCCCGGCTGGGTGGATGACCCGGCGTTCCGTGAGGATGCCATCGACGATCTCCTGGAGCGAGTCCAGCGCGACAAGACCCTTCCCAAGGACGAGACCCTCGACGCCCTGCGGAAGGGCTTCGAGGCGAGCCGCGATCCGTCGCAATCCCGCGCCGTTGCTGCCCTCCTGAAGGAACGGGGCGTGACCGTCAGCGTGGCCGACCACATGGGTTTCCTGGGAGACTGGCACCTCATCGGCCCGTTCGACGCGCGCGGCGGCAAG
>JANXSH010000491.1 GCA_025356615.1 Planctomycetia bacterium
CGCGAAACCTTACGTTGGTCGGCGGCGGCGAGAAGGCGGACGTTCCGCCCATCCCTGCTGGGGCATCCAGCCCGTATAGCCCCATCTCATGGCGGGTGAAGGCGAACAAGAGTGGTATCGTCAAGGTAAAGGTGAGCCTCAGCTCCGGCGCGGTGCTGATACATCGGCTCCCCATCCGAGAGCCGGGTGTCTTCAAGTAATCAGGGTGGCTGCCTCTGGTAGCCGGGAGGTCTCATGTCGTTTCGCCTGTTTGCCTACTACTGTGCCGCCTGGGGCGGGGCGGCCGCCTATTGCGGCTGGATCCTGGGCCGATTCCTCGAGGGCGACGCGGGGCTGATGGCTGCGGCGCTCAAGGGCATGGCTCTGGGGGTCTTCGTCGCGCTGGGCCTCGGCGTACTGGATACCCTGGCATCGGGGTCGCCGCGTGATCTGGTCAGCCAGGGTGTTCGGCTCACGTTGACCTTCCTGATTGGCGGTCTCGGCGGCCTGATCGGGGGGTTCGTCGGCCAGGGCTTCTACCAACTCTCCGACAACAAGTGGGATTCGTTGCTCGTACTCGGCTGGATACTGACGGGGCTGCTGATCGGCGCAGCGCCGATGGCGTTCGACTTCCTTGGCACTGTCATGCGCAACGAAGAGCGGCGCGGGGCCAGCCGCAAGTTGCGCAACGGACTTCTCGGCGGCGCGGTCGGCGGGCTGGTCGGCGGAGTCCTGTCGTTGCTCCTGCGTGGCGTGTGGGGCAAGGTGTTCCAAAACGCCGACTCCCAGACCTTGTGGTCGCCCAGCGCCACCGGATTCGTGGCGCTCGGGGCGTGCATCGGACTGGCGATCGCCCTGGCCCAGATCATCCTTCGGGAAGCCTGGCTCCAGGTCGAAGCTGGCTTCCGTCCCGGCCGTCAGATCCTCCTGGTGAAGCCGGAAACGACCATCGGGCGGGCAGAATCGTGCGACATCGGCCTGTTCGGGGACGCATCCATCGAGAAGGTCCACGCCCGGATCACCCGCGAGGGCAACCGCTGGATGGTGAACGACGCGAACACGCCGACGGGTATTCTGCTGAACGGCCAACGGGTGACGGGGCCGGTCGCCCTACGCTCGGGAGATCGCATCCAGATCGGCGGGAGTATTCTTTCCTTCGGCGTGCGGACCTCGGAGGCTGCCGCCACGGCTTCGGTGGCTCCGATATCATCCTGATCTATTGGCACGAACTGAACTCACAGAGACGCAGCAAAGACCTCAGCCCCCTCTCCCGCAGGGAGAGGGGTGCAGGAGGCGTGTCTGATCGCGTCACGTCTCCCTCTGATCCGGTCTTGCTCCCCCCTCTCCTGCGGGAGAGGGGGGCGGGGGGGGTGAGGTCTTCGCGGGGCATTACAGTGAGCTTCTTCCTTGACGAGGTCATCCATCGGCCAGGTCTGTCGGCTCACTCCACGAAATGGAACTCGTTGCCGTTCATCACGATCCGACACGCTGCCGCCATGCCGTGCCTCTTGGCATACGCATGGACGAGGTCGATCTCCGTCTTCGTCGCCGGACGTGACAGCGCCAGCACGAATAGCCGGGCCACCTAAACGCGCTCCTCGTCGCCCGTGTCGAGCCGCAAGCGCGCGGCGAGGTGTTCCGCCTGACGGACCATGAACCGATCGTTCAGCAGCGCGAGCGCCTGGAGGGGGGTGATCGATCCCGCGCGGGCGGGCGTGAACTGCGAGGCGTCGGGGCAATCGAGGACATCGAAGAAGGGGTCCGGCAGCGTGCGGAACAGGAAGCGATACAGGCTCCGGCGTATCGCCGAGTCGATGTCGAAGGCGTGGTAGTCCACGTTGGGCGTCACATGGATGCCCTTGCTCGTCGCGAATTGGCGGACGGACGGGCCGCCCATCGTCCGGTCGAGCCGACCGCTTATGGCGAGGACCGCATCGCGCACGCTCTCGGCGTCGAGGCGGGTCCGGTTCATGCGCCACAGGAGCAGGTTGTCCGCGTCTTGCTTCGCCGCGCCCTCGTCGTGCCGCACCGCGCGGCGGTAGGCGGCGCTGGTGACGAGGAGCCGATGCACCTGTTTCAGCCCCTCGGTGTCGCGGACCTCGCAGGCGAGGTGGTCGAGCAGTTCGGGGTGAGACGGCAGCGCGCCCATCTTGCCGATGTCGCCCGGCGTCGATACGATGCCGCGCCCGAAATGATGATGCCACAGGCGATTCGCGAGGGAGCGCCAGGTGAGGACGTTCCGCTTGTCGGCCAGCCATCGCGCCATCGCGGCCCGTCGCTGGCCCTCGTCGTCGGGCCGCGATAGGGTGAACTTCGCG
>JANXSH010000495.1 GCA_025356615.1 Planctomycetia bacterium
GGGGGTGCTCCCCTCTCCCCCTGTACTCGGGGGAGAGGGGTCGGGGGAGAGGGGTTCAGGCAGTGCCACTCGGAAGAACCCCTCTCCCCTGAGTACAGGGGCGAGGGGGACCATTATGTTGTTACCAGTCGCCGCCGCCGCCACCGTCACCGCCGCCGAAGGAGCCGCCGCCGCCGTCGTCGCCTCCGCCACCGAAGGAGCCGCCGCCGCCGTCGTCACCTCCGCCGCCGAAGGAGCCGCCGCCGCCGTCGTCGTCCTTTTTGCCCCAGTCGCCACCGCCGCCACCGGCGTCGTCTCGTGTTCCACTCGAGCCGTAGTCGCCGCCGCCGCCATCACCCGCCCGGTTGTCGTCGTCGCCACTCGCGGGGGTGCCGCCGTAAGCCGAAGGGGTCGAGGTCGGGCCGCCCATCGGTGTGTGGCCCCCGAAGAATCGGTCATAGAGGAACATGCCACCGGCCGCGCCGAGCATGCCGCCGAGCATCCCCTTCATGAAGCCGCCGCCGCCGCCGCCTCCGCCTCCGCCACCTTGTTGACCGTATCCCCCTCCGCCCTGTTGGGGACCACCGTATCCCGCCTGATTGCCGTAGGGCGGCCGATCGACCGGACGGCCCGCGCCGGTCAAGGCTCGGAACACGCCGACGACGAGCCACAGGCCGAGAACGACGACGAGGCCGATGCAGATCATGCCCCAGATGCCCGAGAACATGCTGGTCGTCGGGAAACCCGTGGAGGACTTCGTCGAGACGGGCGTCGTCGATGACTTCGACTGGCCGACGGTGCGATTCATCGTCAGCTCGATGTCATTGAGGGCGGCGAGCAGCCCCTCGTCGAACTTGTCCTGCTTCAAGTTCGCGGTGAGGATCTTCTCCGTCTTCTCGAGGTCGTCGTGCGTGAACGCTTTCACCTTCGTCTTCTTGCCGACGGAGAACTGGTAGCGAGTCGGGTTCTTGACGATGATGAGGTAGATGCCGCGGACGTTGCGCTTTTCATAGCGCTTATCGGCGAACTCGCGCCAGAACAGGTTCTTCTCCTTGTCCGTCTCGAGGCCCTTATATTCCTTTTGCGCGTCGGGGGGCAGTGCGGCGTGCGTCTCGACGAGGACATCCTTGTCATAGTCCCTCTTGATCGCGTCGATCTTCCCTTCGGCCTTTTGGATGGCCTTCTCGCTGAACATCTTGGCCTTGTCTTCGATTCGGAAGGCGGGGCCTTGTGCCTCGGCGATCGCGATCGCCGGTAGGAGCAGACCCAGGCAGCCGACCAACAGGGCCGACCGGATGAGCCTTCGGGGCAGCAGTAGCATCACTTGTCTCCTTTGGGAGTAGTCTTCGTTGTCTCTTTCGAGTTGGCCTCGAGGATCGATTCGATCTCTTTCAGGCCGTTGAGGAGGCCGGTGTCGAACTCGCCTTCCTTGAATAGCTCGAGTATCTTGGTCCTCGTCGCCGCGCGGTTGCTCGCCGTGAACAGTTTCTTCTGCGTTTCGGGGTCCATGTGCATCCGCAAAAACCCTGGCTTCTTGCACATCAGGATGTAGACGCCGTTGATTCCGATCTCTTTGGCGCGGTCGTTGGTCAGTTTGGCGAAGAACTTCGCCTCGCCGTCTTCCTTGAGCTTCTTCTCCTGCTCCGGGGTCAACGCCGTGATCGTCTCCACGATCACATCCTTCTTGTACTTCTCGTAAATCGTCCGAATCTTCTTGTTGGCCGTCTCGACGCCTTCTTTACTGAAGAATTTCCCTTCATCCTTCAGCGCGGGCGGGTAGACCGCCCAGGCGGGCGCGACCACGCCCAACAAGGCGAGAAGTGTGGCAATCAGCGTCCAGCGAATCATGGCATCGTGTCTCCGGCGTGACATTCTACGTCCCGACGCTGGGAGAGCGCCGGGGCTTCCGTATCATTATCAGGAGTTATCGCCTTCCGGACCACTCCCTAGTACAGTGTTCAGTTTTCAGTTTTCAGTTTTCAGTAAATACCAGGCAAGATTGTGCCTCTTGGCACTCATTGAACACTGAACACTGCTGATAGGAGGTTATTCGTTTTGTCCGGCCTACATTCGACAACAATCCTTGCCGTCCGCCACAAAGGGGCCGTCGCCATGGGCGGCGACGGTCAGGTCACGCTCGGCAACGTGGTCTTCAAGAGCGACGCCAACAAGCTCCGCCGTCTACACGGCGGGAAGGTGGTGTGCGGCTTCGCCGGCTCGTCCGCCGACGCCTTCGCCCTGCTCGAACGCTTTGAGGCGAAGCTGCGCGACTTCCAGGGCAACGTCCCGCGTGCCGCGACCGAGCTGGCCCGCGACTGGCGCACCGACCGCGCCTTGCGCCGCCTCGAGGCCATGCTCATCGTCGCGGACCGCGAACACCTGCTCGTCGTCTCCGGCACCGGCGACGTGATCCAGCCCAGCGAGGGCGTCGCGGCGGTCGGCAGCGGCGGCAGCTACGCCCTCTCGGCGGCCCGCGCGCTCATCCTGCACTCGACCCTCGACGCCGCTGGCATCGTCCGCGCGGGGTTGGAGATCGCGGCGGACCTGTGCATCTACACGAACCGCAATATCATCGTCGAAGAAGTGTGAAGAGAAGAAGTTGTCCGCAGATTTCGCAGATTACACAGATGAAGACTTGAAATGAGTAATACGGAATCGTTCTGAACGAATTCAATGGTCTTTAAATCTGTGTAATCTGCGAAATCTGCGGATCGATGCTTTCGATTGGAATGAGGTGCTACCCGTGGCTGACATGACGCCCCGACAGATCGTCTCCGAGTTGGATCGTTACATCGTCGGGCAGGACGCCGCCAAGAAGGCGGTCGCCGTCGCGATCCGTAACCGCTGGCGTCGGCAGCAGTTGCCCGTCGAGATGCGCAAGGACGTGACGCCCAAGAACATCCTCATGATCGGCCCGACCGGCGTCGGCAAGACCGAGATCGCCCGCCGACTCGCCCAACTCGTCGGCGCTCCGTTCCTCAAGGTCGAGGCGTCGAAATACACCGAGGTCGGCTACGTCGGGCGCGATGTCGAGAGCATGATCCGCGACCTCGTCGAGATCGCCATCGGCATCGTCAAGCAGGACCAGCGACAGAAGGTCGAAACGCTGGCGAAAGAGCGCGTCCTCGAACGCCTGCTCGATTTGCTCCTGCCCAACTCCGACGACTACGACGAAGACAACGAGGAGGAGAAGGAACGGCACGACCGCACCCGCGAGAAAATGAAGGCAAGGCTGGTGGCCGGCGAACTCGAAGAGAGCAAGGTCGAACTGACGACCGACCAGAAGGCCGTCCCCGTCCAAATCTTCTCCAATCTCGGCATGGAGCAGATGGATGTCGATTTCCAGAGCATGATGGAACGCTTCATGCCCAAGCAGTCGCAGAACAAGGAGGTCACGATCCGCGAGGCCCGGCGGATCCTCCTCGAGCAGGAGTCCGAGGGGCTGATCGACCGGGCCGTCGTCACCGAGAAGGCGGTCGAGTTGGTCGAGAATCACGGCATGGTGTTCATCGACGAGATCGACAAGGTGTGCGGCCCCTCCTCGGGCATGGGGCCGGACGTGTCGCGCCAGGGAGTCCAGCGCGACTTGCTCCCCGTCGTCGAGGGGACGACGGTCAACACGAAGCACGGGCAGGTGAAGACGGACCACATCCTGTTCATCGCCGCCGGGGCGTTCCACCTCAGCAAGCCGTCGGACCTGATGCCCGAACTCCAGGGCCGATTCCCCATCCGCGTCGAGTTGACCGACCTGACGCAGGCCGACTTCCTCCGCATCCTGACCGAGCCGAGGCACGCCCTGACCCGGCAGTACACGGAGTTGCTCGCCACCGAGGGCGTCGTCCTGGAGATCGCCCCCGACGGCGTCGCGGCCATCGCCGAGATCGCCTTCGAGGTCAACCGCACGACGCAGAACATCGGCGCGCGGAGGCTGCACACGATCCTCGAGCGCGTCGTCGAGGAGATCAGTTTCGAGGCCCCCGACCTGGCCGAGAAGCACGTCCGCATCGACTCGGCGTATGTGCATCAACGGCTCGACGCGATCTTGCAGAAGGAAGACTTGAGCAAGTTCATCCTGTGAGAAGATGATTCGGCACAGCTAAAGACCAGACTGCACTTACAAAGCATTTGTATCTGGCTGTGTTCATCCACTCACGGTCCGCTTGACAATCGGTCCAAGACGCGGACTCCGCCCCCCGCGATGAGGCGGGCGGCGATCTTCGAGTAGTTCGAGGTGTTCGACAACAACATGCACCGCGAGATCACCTTCGCCGACTGACCCTTTGAGCAGGAATGACAGGACTGCTCGAGCATTCCCAGACTGCACTGACATAGAATGCCCTACCTGGTACAATCGCGGGTGGGGCGTGGGAGTAAACCATGCCGCGAATGTTCCGTATAATGAAGAAGGATACCGACGATAAACCAACGGTCGGTCAGACGACGACAACCTTGGGTGTCCGACCTAACGAGGTCGATCTCGACGCGCAAGGAAAGGTCATCTCGAACGATAAGGGAATGTCGGTGAATCCAGAGTGGCGAGACGCACCCCTGAAGATGATCCCGAAGCGACTCGGAACGGGAGGACGTGGGTCCAACAACTGCCACTGTTTCCGTCGGGGCACAGGTGACTTCGAGCAATCGGCGTGCGGAACTGGGTTGGAACTTCTTCCCGATAGTGCAACCCACGGCGTCGTGCGCCCGGTTCAACTGATCCTTCTGGCCTCCTATGAAGCGGACCTCCATGCTACCCGCCTGGAGTGGGAGATCGACGAGATTTGAACATGCCACAGCCATTCCCGAAAAGTCCAAGTTACCAAGCCGAGCTGAGCGGATTGTTGCGCATGCATCAATTGTCACTTGCCGGTAAGGAGGAGTCTGAGGAAGCCGATTTGGAGCGCGAATCGGCGTATGATTACTGGTACGATCTATCGAAACTTGAGAAAGATCGGTTGATGGGCCTGTCCAAAGACCTATACGAGATTAGTGACGGACCTGCCCAACCTCCCGAACCGATGAATCCACTGGCGCAAGGGAAACTCGTGGGAGCTTATGAAGCTCGAGAGCGTGGCGACTGGGATAAAGCGCTCGAGCTACTGCGACAGTGGGGAAACCACATCCCTCCTGCGCTCGTCTGCTACCTCCGGGGCATGATTTGGCGATCTGCGGGCGAACCCGTGGCGGCGTCGGTGTTCCTCGAGTACGCCTCCCATCTCGATCCAGAGAACGAAAACTTACAGGCTGTGCTTCTGCACACTCTAAAGGTCGCCGACCCGGTCGCCGCCAAGACGCGCGCAGAGGCAGTCCTCCAAGCGAGCGAGGCAAAATCGCCCACTGTGGTGATCTATGCCGCTGACATCATATTTGGACAAACGAGCAAGCTCTCGGATATCGACTCTCTGCCTGTTTACAAACGGCTTATCCCGATTCTCGAGCGCACTTTGACCCGGATGGAGGGTAGAGAAGAGATCGATGGTCCAGCCGTTGCCGGAGCCGAAATCGTTCTCACCCTTTTAGCCACGACCTACAAGAACATTGGTGACACACAAAAAGCTTATGGCTACTACTCTCGTGCGATCCAACTCGACCCGATGAACGATGCTCTTCTAATCGCCCGAGGCATACTTATGTATGGGGCGGACCGTAACGCGACGTTCGATTTCGAGCAGGCGATCCGGCTCGACTCTCCTCTGATCTGGCCGTATTTCTACTTGGCTCACCACTATCTCGGGAATAATCGCTTCGAAGAGTGCCGAGTGATGTGCGAGCAAGCTCTTCATAAGCAGGCTACCCCGAGAGTGCAAAGCGAGCTTTACGATTTTCTAGGGATCTCCTTGACTGGACTAGGCTACCCCGAGCAGGTCATCAGGAGGGCATTCGAGAACGCGATTCGCTTAGGCCCTTCCAATGAGCGGGCGCGGCGAAACATGAAGTGGTTCGAAGCCACGCTTACAACTCCTACCGCGCAGAAGGGATGGGAACGAAGTTCAGACTCGTCGATGCGCAAAATCGGGCAGCAAGAGGCTCGGTCGGACCCGGCTTTGTATGAAAAACGGAAGCTCGTTGCCGACTAGCATCACCAAACGGCAGCATCCTGGCCGGTTTGTAACCCATCGCCCCCCTTGCCACTCGGCCCCTATCACCTAGCCTGACAGCAGACCCCCGCCCGCCTGCGTAGCACACTCATGCACCGCGAGATCACCTTTGCCGACCGCGCCTTCGGGCAGGAAAGTCGGCTCTCGCTCTACCTCCTCACCGCCCTGATCGGCCTGATCATCGGGGCGGACTTGTGGCCGTTCGTTCCCGCCTGGCTCCAGACGCGCGGCGTCTCGCTGCCCGCCTGGCCGAACGAAATCGGCGGCTTCCGCGTCGCGCTCATCGCCGCCGTCCTCGGAGGCGCTCGCGTCCTCTACGGCTCGTTCGAGAGTCTGATGCGCGGCAAGCTCGGCGCGGACCTAGCGCTGGCCATCGCCTGCGTCGCCGCCATCCTCATCCAGGAACCGCTCGTCGCCGCCGAGTTGGTGTTCGTCGGGCTGCTCGGCGAGTGCCTCGAAAACTTCACCTTCGAGCGGACCCGCAACGCCGTGCGGCAGCTGGCCGACCTCACGCCGCGCCGCTGCTGGCGGCTACGCGACGGGCAGGAGGAGCGCGTCCTCGTCGATGACCTGTGTGTCGGCGACCATGTCGTCGTCAAGCCCGGCGCGAAGGTGCCCGCCGACGGCGTCGTCCTCGCGGGCCGATCCTCGCTCGACACCAGCGCCCTGACCGGCGAGAGCCTCCCGGCGGATCGCGGGCCGGGAGAGGCGGTCTTGGCCGGGAGCCTCAACCAGCAAGGCGCGCTCACCGTGGAGGTCCGCAGCGTCGCCGAGGAGACCGTCCTGGGCCGGGTCATCCAGATCACCGCGCGAGCGCTGGCCGACCGCTCGCCGGTCGAGCGCACCGCCGATCGCCTCGCCCGGTACTTCCTGCCCGCCGTCCTGTCCGTAGCCTTCCTGACTTTCCTCGTCGTCCTCGGCCTCCACGCTTCCGGGTGGTCCCGCGCCGTCGATACGCCCCGGCCCGGCTTCGCCGCGTCGGTCCGCTTTGCGGTCTACCCCGCGCTGTCGGTCCTCGTCGTCGCTTGCCCCTGCGCCCTGATCCTGGCCACCCCCGCTGCCATCATCGCGGCCCTTGGCCGGCTCGCGGGGACCGGCATCCTCATCAAGGGCGGCAGCGTCCTCGAGCGCCTCGCCGCCGTCGATACCTTCGCCTTCGACAAGACGGGGACACTCACCGAGGGGCGACTCGAACTCGGCAGCGTCATCCCGCTCGCGGATGTCACTCCCGACGAGATCCTCCGCCTCGCGGCGTCCGTCGAATCGTCCAGCGAACACCCGCTGGCGCGCGTCGTCGTCGAGGCGGCACGAGGGCGCGGGGTCACTCTCGAGTCGATCGACGACTTCCTGGCGCATACCGGATCCGGCGTGTCCGGTACTCTCGCGGCGGGCCGAGTTCTCGTCGGCAACGTCCGGCTCCTCGCCGAGATGGGCGTCACGCTATCCGACGACACGCATCGGGTTCTCGAAAGCCTCGACGCCGCCGGACAGACGGCACTGCTGGTGTGTCTCGACGGCCGGCTCGTCGGTGCCATCGGCGCAAAAGATCGCGTCCGCGCCGAGGCTCAGGGCGTCCTCGACGAGCTTCGCAGCCTTGGCATCGGCCGACTCGTCATGCTCACCGGCGACCGCCCCGCCGCCGCACGCGCCGTCGGGGATGCCCTCGGCATGAGCGAGGTCTACGCCGAGCAACTGCCGCAGGACAAGGCCGCGCGCGTCGCCGCCTGGCAGCAACCGACCGACGGCGAGCCGCCTCGTTTCGTCGCCCTCGTCGGGGACGGCGTCAACGACGCCCCCGCCCTGGCGTGCGCCAGTGTCGGCCTCGCCATCGGCGGCACCAACGACATCGCCGCCGAGGCCGGGGACGTGGTCCTCCTCGTCGGCACCGACATGCGCCCCGGCGAGACGCCGCGCGACCCCCTGCGGCACCTGCCGTTCCTGCTGCGCCTGTCGCGGGAGACGGTCCGGCTCATCCGCCTCAACATCTTCGTCTTCGCCTTCGGCGTCAACGCCTTCGGCGTCGTCCTGACCGCCTGGCTCTGGCCCCTGTTCGCCCCCGCCGGGTGGTACGAGTCCGGCCCCCTCGCGGCCGTCGTCTATCACCAGCTCGGCTCGCTGTTGGTGCTGCTCAACTCAATGCGCCTCCTGTGGTTCGAGCGCACACCTGGCCCGCGCTGGGGCCGCGTCACCGGGCACTTCCGCGCGACGAACGCCTGGCTCGAGAGCCATCTCGACGTGGACAAGGGTTTGCACTGGTTGTTGCACAATGCCCGCGCGGTCGCCGCTGGCCTCGTCGCCGCCCTCCTCGTTTTTTGGGCGCTGAGCGGCTTCACGGCGATCAAGGCGGACGAGGTCGGCATCGTTCGACGATTGGGGCGGACCCTCGACGACGACCTGACGCCGGGATTGCACTGGCGCTGGCCCTGGCCGATCGATGTGGTGTCGCGCATCCAGCCGGACCGCATCCGCGTCGTCGAAGTCGGCTTCCGCATCCTACCCGGCGCAAAAGTCCTCCCCGGCGGGCGGGGTTGGTCGAGCGTCCACGGCGGCGACGGCCTGGCGCGCGACGCCGACGAGGCCGTGATGATTACCGGGGACAACAACCTCCTCGAGGTGCAGGGCAGCGTCCGCTTCACCGTCGATCGCCCGCGCGTCTATCTCTTCGAGGTCGCCCAGCCGGAGCGCACGATCCGCAACGCCGCCGAGTCCGTCTTACGCGAGGTCGTCGCGGGCAGGAGCATGGCGGAGCTGCTTACGAGCGAACGCGCGCGGTTCCAGGCCGATGTCCTCACCCGACTCGAGCGACGACTCCGAGAAGGCTCCCCCGAAGGACTCGGCATCCGCCTCGAGGGCGTCTCGCTGCACGATTTACACCCGCCGCAAGAGGTCGTGCCGTCGTATCACAACGTCACGCGAGCGATGGAGCGGCGCGACCGGAAGGTCAACCAGGCGGAGGCCGACCGCCTGAGCCGCCGTCGCGGCCAGCAAGCGAAGAGCGAGGAAACCATTCAACAGGCGACGGCCGACCGCTTCTCGCGCATCCGCATGGCCCAGGGCCGACAGGGCGAGTTCTCCGCGCGACACGGCGCGCGCTCGGGCCTGCGATTCGCCGACGAGACGGCCCTGTTATGGGAAGCGTTCGAAGGAGTCACACGCGGCGACTCCGACGAAGTCATCCGCCGGACCTACCGCGAGAAGCGGCTGGACCTCATCAGCCGACAGAAAGCGCTGACCGACTTCCGTCTCTACTGGGACAACCTGGCGACCGCGCTGGCGGGCAGGCCGAAGGTGCTAATCGACGCCGACCGCCTGCCGGGCCGACGCCAGCTCTGGCTCATCCCGTTCGACCCGCCCGCCGCCCCGAAACTCCCCGCCGCACCGCTGCCGCGCCGTCGCCCCGCCGAACCCGATGAACCGTGAGGACATCCGATGTGGAAATGGCTCCTGCTCGCCGTCGTCTTCCTCTGGGTCGCGCTGTCGTCGCCCTTCACGGTCGATGCGACGGAGTTTGCGTACCTGACGCAGTTCGGCCGACGGATCGACGTGTTCGACGGCGGCGACTCGTCGCAGGCGGGGTTGCATTTCAAATGGCCCTGGCCCGTCGAGTCGGTGCAGCGCATCGACCGGCGATTGCAGACGTTCGACCTCGCAGGGGCGGAACTGCTCACGCGCGACCCGGAGGGCAAGACGATCGACAAGACGCTGACCATCGACGCCTACGTCTGCTGGCGCGTCGCGGGCAGCGAGGGGGCGGACCGCTTCGTCCGCACGCTCGGCTCGATCGACTCGGCGCAACTCATCCTCGGGCAGCGTATATCGAGCGAACTCGGCGCGGCCATCGCGGAACTCGAACTCGACGACCTCGTCAGCACCGACTCGGCCCGCGTCGATCGCCAGAGGGAGGCGCTTCGGACGCGCCTCCTCGACGGCGGCACGCCCTCGCTGACGACGACGGCCCTGAAGGATTACGGCATCGAGATGATCGACATCCGCCTCCGCCGGAGCAACCACCCCGCCGCCGTGCGGGACGCGATCTTCGACCGCATCCGCAGCGAGCGCGCGAAGAAGGAGTACGACTACCTCAGCGAGGGCGACCGCCTCGCCGCGCGAATCCGCAGCGACGCCGAGCGCGAAGTCGCCGAGATGAAGGCCGACGCCGAGGCGAGGGCCATCGAACTGCGCGGCCAGGCCGAGGCCGAGGGCGACCGCATCCGCAACGAGACGCAGCGCCTCGACCCGTCGTTCTACTCCATGCTGCGCAAGCTCGACGACTACCAGCGCATCCTGGGGGATGGCAAATCGACGCTGCT
>JANXSH010001029.1 GCA_025356615.1 Planctomycetia bacterium
AAGAAGCACATCAACCCGGTCCCGCCGGGGAATCAGTCGCACGGCGGTCCGGCAGACGCCTCGGGTGATGCGGCCCCAACCGCCGAGGAGGCCACGGGCGGAGGTGCCCCCTTCGAGCAGGAAGACCCGAAACGGCGTCTGGGCGACTTCACCGGGAAGGGGGAGCATTCGATCCAGCAGCCCGGCGGGAAGAACGACGCCAACCACTAAGAACGAAGGAGCGGGCCGGGGGTTCTCCCGGCCCGCATCGCCTTCCAGAAGGAAAAGCAAATACTCTCGGTCTTTGATCTGTGTGATCTGCGGATGACCGCTTTCGGGCTGCGTCCATTTGCTTCCGAGACCCGACCTCTTACGCCGCCAGCGCCGTCTCGTCGGCTCGCGGCAGGACCATCGTGAACCGCGTCGGCTGTCCCGCGCGGGGTGTGTAGACCACGTCGCCGCCCTGTTGTTGGGCGAGTCGCCAGGCGACTGACAGGCCGAAGCCCTTGCCCCGTCCGGCGCTTCGGCCACAGTAAAAGGGGTCGAACAGGTGGGGCACCTGCTCCGGTCGCGGGCCGGGGCCGCTGTCCTCGACGTGGATCTCTACACGCTGGCCGACGCTCACCGAGAGGCGAACCCAGCCGCCCTTCGCGATGGCCTCGAGGGAGTTCTTCACGAGGCAGCCCAGCGCGGTCTTCACCTGGTCCGCGTCGATGCGAACCGTGACCGCGCCGGTCGGCGGGTCGAACGCGACGGCCTGCCCGGCGGCCACCTCGCGGACCAGGGCGACGAGGTCGGTCGCGGCCAGGCGCGGGGCGGCGGGGCGGGCGAACTGCATCAACTCGCGGAGGATGCCGTGGATGCGCTTCGTCTGGGCGATGATCTTGCCGAGCGATTCGTGGCTCGACTCCTCCTCGTCGCTGGCGAGCCAATCTTCCTTGTGCGAGAGGATGTATTGCGCCTCGCCGCTGATGACCGCGAGGGGGTTGTTGATCTCATGGCCCGCTCCGGCGGCGAACTCGGCGAGGGCGGACAACTTCGCCAGTCGTAACGACTCGGCCTCCGTCTCGGCACGCTTTCGGATCGCGGCATGGAGGTGGGCGATCTCGCGTTCCAAATTTTCGACCTGCGAAGTAGCTCTTATCCGGCGATTCTCGACCGCCATCTCGAGCAAGGGGCGCAACAACGGTTGGGCGTAAGGGTCGCTCCAGGCGGCGCTCATTACGGGGGGAGTATAGTCGATCTCGTCGAGACGCAGGCCAGCGGCCTCCTCATCGGCGGCATCGGGAGAGCGTCCCTGCACGCGGGCGATGGCCAGCCGGGCCAGGGCGAAGAGCCGAGTGTCCGTCACGAGTTCCGAGATATCTCGAAACGGCAGGTCGAGGTTGCCGACGACTTCGGACAGCCAGGCGGGCAAGTGCCAGCGCCGGGCGATCGTGCGAATGTAGGGGATCGTTGCTAGCAGTCCGAGGCACCAGGCCCGATCCGGGTGCGGATACCGCACGACCCCAGCGAGGTGTTCACAGGTTGCCGCGATGGCCCGGCGCTCGGCGACTCGGGGGGCGTAGAGGTCGGGCATGCCGACCGGCTCGCGCTGGAGCATGCGACGCGCAAAGAGGAGCGGAAGGGAACCGCGGCAAAGGGATTCGAGATCGTGGTGATTGGAGAATTGATCGAAGCGCAGCAAGAGCAAGACGAGGCCGGGGTCGTGCCGGACGGCGGGCCAAACGGGGCCGACGCCTCGCGCCAGGACCGCAAGAGACGCGGCATCCGGTGCGAGCCAGGGTGCCGTAACAGGCTTCCCATCGGCCGGGTCGATCACATCAGCCCTCCTTGCCGACAGTCGGGAATGACTCCTTCATCCCGAACGAGGCCGGGGGCACTACGCCCCCGGCCCGATGTTCACGACGCTCAGGCAACCGCAGCCGGCTCCAGGTCGAGCAAGACGCACATGTGCTCGATCAGCACATCGACGACGAAGGGCTTGTGGAGGAACTCGTCGGCCCCGGCCAGACGCAGCTCTTGGACCTTATCGTCTTCCACCATGCCGCTGATGCACAGGATCCGCACGTCTTCGAGCGAGGGGTCCGCGCGGACGCGCTGGCAGACCTCCTTACCGTTGATATCGGGCAGCATCACGTCGAGGACCATGATGTCGGGGCGGTAGTCCTTGACCATCATACCTGCGTCGAAGCCGTTCGAGGCGACACGCACCTCGAATCGACCGTCCTCGACGAGGAAGCGGGTCATCATCTCGACGACCTCGACATCGTCGTCCACGAGCAGCACCTTGCGCTTGCCGCTCTCGAGGGCGTCGGTCGGGATCTGATTGTCTTTCATGAATCGGTACAGCATCTCACGCGGAATGCGCCGGAACTTGGAGCCGGGCACGCGGAAGCCCTTGAGCTGTCCGTTGTCGAAACAGCGGATGATCGTCTGTTGACTGACCTTACAAATTTTCGCGGCTTCGCCGGTCGTGAATACAGTCTTCATGCGCTCAACCATCCCTTACGGGCTGCTTGCCCGTCATGTGAGTGGGGTTTGCGACATCCAGTCGGCCAAGATGCCGCCAACCGGAATCTTCCTTGATCCGCCTCGAACTCAACCGTCAACTTCCACCTGGCCGGACGGGTCTCGTCCTCGTTGATGCAGGAGTTGGGTGCACTCCGAAAAGCGCACGACATCTCACGCCGAAAATCGGGGGATCTTCGACCAGCATCGACCGAAAAGTACCGAGAGCCGTTGGCAGACCAGTCGGGTTCCAGCCCGGATTCTACCCCGGAGGAGTTACCGCGACCCTGCATGCCCCATGAGATCCTTGGTGCCAATTCAGAGCGGGTGGGGATTGCCAGGTTGTCCAACTCTCGCGATTATAGCCAAATTGTAAACCGTGTCAACTCGAACTGTCTAACCTGACTTGCCATAACCTCTTGACTGAACATCACTTCCTCCTGATATTCAAAATATCTTACCAGGTCGTGAATAATTCACCAGACTAACTCTATCTCCCGAGACTCCCAGAGTGCCCATTTTCGGGATCGTTTCCTAACCTCTCAGGCTTCGCGCTCTCCATCGAATTGCCCCACCTCGCTGGACTCGGCTCTTGTCCCAGATTAACAGGGGGCCGGCACGCCTGGACGGTCGGGCAAACGGGTCATTCCAGGTAGATCATCAACACCGACAGATCCGCAGGATTGATCCCGCTGATTCGACCGGCTTGCCCGAGCGTAGCGGGCCGGACTTTCGTGAATTTCTCTTTCGCCTCGGCCCGCAGTCCGGGGACGGCTGCGTAGTCGAAGTGTGTCGGGATCGAATGCGACTCCAGACGTTGGAATCGCTCGACCTGGGCGGCTTGGCGACCAATGTAGCCGGCGTACTTCGCCTCTAGGACGACCTGTTCGCGTACTTCATCCGAGATCGGCTGATCCATCAAGGCCGGGTGCATGGCGGTCATCTGCTCCCAGGTTATCTCGGTTCGGCGAAGCCAGGTATCCAGGCTGTCGCCCTCGTGGCGATGAGAGCGAAGGTAGACGCCGAGCGCCTCGATGGCTTGGCACTTCCGCTCGTATCGCTGCCATTCGACATCCCTGACCAACCCGACCCGACGGCCCAAGGGCGTCAGCCGACGGTCCGCGTTGTCATGTCGCAACAGCAGGCGGTATTCCGCCCGACTGGTGAACATGCGGTAAGGCTCATCGACGCCCCGGGTGACCAGGTCGTCTACGAGGACTCCGATATACGCCTGAGAGCGGTCCAATATCAAGGGGTCTTCGCCTTTGACCTGGAGCGCCGCGTTGATGCCAGCCATCAATCCTTGCGCCGCCGCCTCCTCATACCCCGTCGTCCCGTTGATCTGGCCCGCGAAGAAGAGGCCGGCGACCGGCTTCGTTTCGAGTGTTGCGTGAAGCTGGGTAGGCAGCGCGAAGTCATACTCGACCGCGTAGCCCCAACGGAGGATCTCCGCCTTCTGGAGGCCGGGAATGAGGCCGAGCATCGCATGCTGTACGTCTTTGGGCAGACTCGTCGAAATGCCGTTGCAGTAATACTCCAGCGTGTTGCGTCCTTCCGGCTCGAGGAATATCTGGTGGCGGTCCTTGTCGGCGAAGCGGACGACCTTGTCCTCGATGGAGGGGCAGTAGCGCGGGCCGCGACTGTTGATCTGGCCACTATACATCGGCGCGCGGTGGAGGTTAGCCCGGATGAGATCATGGGCCTCGGGTGAAGTAAAGGTGATGTGACACATCATCTGAGGCTGCGTGATGCGTTCGGTGGCGAAGCTGAAGGGACGCGGGTTGATGTCGCCTGGTTGCGGCTCACACTGGTCGAAGTCGATCGTCCGGCCGTTGAGTCGGCACGGCGTGCCGGTCTTGAACCGAGCCAGCTCGAAGCCGCAGGCGGCGAGGCTGTCGCTGAGGTTCTCGGAGGAACCGTCGCCCGCGCGCCCCCCGACGGTCTTGGCCTCCCCGGTGTGCATGATCGCCTTGAGGAAGGTGCCCGTCGTCAGGACGACCGTTTTGGCGCGATAGAACGTATCGCCCCGCGCCACGACCCCGACGACCCGGCGCAGGTGGCCGCGCTCGTCCGGGACGCGCAGATCCTCGAAGACGAGTCCCTCGACGAGTTCCTGGCGCAGCGTGAGGTTCTCCTGGGCCTCGACGCGGTGCTTCATGGCGAACTGATACTGCTTCTTGTCGGCCTGGGCGCGCGGCGAGTGCATCGCCGGCCCCTTGGTCTGGTTGAGCATGCGGAACTGGATGGCCGTCTCGTCGATGACGCGCCCCATCTCGCCGCCGAGCGCGTCGATCTCGCGGACGATCTGCCCCTTGGCAACGCCGCCGATGGCCGGGTTGCAACTCATCTGTGCGACCGCGTCGGCGCTCATGGTAAGCAAAACCGTGCGAAGGCCGAGCCGGGCGGCCGCGAGGGCGGCCTCGGTGCCGGCGTGGCCGGCCCCGACGACGGCGACATCGAAGTCGAAAGTGAGGGTGTACATGAGTGCGCTTTCTCGTTGCGGGGCGGGATGCGAGTGGATATGATAACGGAATGGGATTGGCGACGAAAGGTTCACCGGGGAATGGCAATGAGCGCGGCGACGGTGCCCGAGTGCGGACGATGGTGATCTGCGACGAGGCGTTGCTCAGCGAGATCGAGTCGGAGGTCCACACGCTGGAGAACGTGCGTCTCCACCTCTGGACGGATTCGTATCCGCTTTTGCGACAACTGAGCGTGTATCTCGTTCTATCCCATTATCGTAGCGGAACTTATAAGGGAGAAATTCGCCTGATGCGCGAGGGCGCAAGGGCCAAGATGGAATGGCAACCGTTCGCGGTCGAGTTCGCTTCTGGGATGGACCGCATCGTCTTGGTTGTCGAGATGGGCGAATGCCGGTTTCCCGCTTCGGGAGACTACGCCTTCGAGGTCTGGTTCTTCGACGAGGAATCCTTGGAAGTTCAGAAGGGCGACGAGAGGTTGGAAGTCCATACTCTGGAGGAAGAAACATGAGCGAACGTACTCCCAAACGCCCACGACCCCATGTGACATTCGGAACAAAGGTCGTGTGTACCGAAGAGGAGGGGAAGAGGCTCTACGAGAAAGCGGTTCGACTCGACAACGGAACCGCTATGGTCGTCCAAAACACCCTCTACGCCATCGAGGATGGTGCCCATAAGGGACGCAACCTGCTCGACGTGGTGGTGCGTCTCATCGGCCACATGACCCCGGAGCAACGGCTTGGACTCACGGAGCGACTGCCGGATCTTCTCACGGAGGCCGTATCCAATGGGGCGACGCAGACGAAAGCGGGGTAGTATCCCGTCTTGGATGATGGCTCAGAAGGGGCTTCCGGCTTCTCATCTCAGGTGTTCCAAAGTGACACCGCCGACGATGTCGTTCCAGGCTGCGTAGAGTAGATGTCAAAGATGATCGCCACCGCCAACATCGCTGCCGCACTCGTCCAGCGTGCCCGCGAACGGCCCGATGCCGTCGCGCTGATCGAGAATCGAGTGGAGCAGACTTTCCGAGAACTCGACGACGAGAGCGATCGCCTGGCGCGCGGCCTGGCGAAGCTCGGCGTCACGCGCGGGATGCGAACCGTCCTCATGGTGCCACCCTCGCTCGAGTTCTACGCCCTCACGTTCGCCCTGTTCAAGCTCGGCGCGGTCGTCGTGCTGATCGACCCCGGCATGGGCGTGAAGAACCTCGGCGTCTGTCTTGCAGAGGCGGAACCGGAGGCGTTCATCGGCGTCACGAAGGCGCACCTGGCACGCATCGTCCTGGGATGGGGAAGGAAGACGATTCGCCATCACGTCACGGTCGGGATACGACTGCTCTGGGGCGGCTGGTCGTCGGGGCGCGTCCACAACGAAGGAGCGCAGGGCGATCCGGTCCTGACGCCGACCACCGCCGACGAGACAGCGGCGATTCTCTTCACCAGCGGCAGCACCGGCGTCGCCAAGGGCGTCGTCTACACGCACGCGATCTTCCTCGCCCAGGTGGAGTACCTGCGGTCGCTCTACGACATCCGGCCGGGCGAGGTGGACCTGCCGACGTTCCCGCTGTTCGGCCTGTTCGCCCCGGCGCTGGGCATGACCGCCGTCATCCCCAAGATGGACTTCACGCGCCCCGGTCGGGTCGATCCGCGCCGCATCCGTGTCCCGATCCAGGGCCACGCGGTCACGAATCTATTCGGATCGCCCGCGCTGTTGCGGCGCGTCGGCTTCGCGAAGGATACGAAGGCCGACGAGATGAAGTCGCTCCGCCGCGTCATCTCCGCCGGTGCCCCGGTTGCCGCGAGCGTTCTCCGCCAGTGGAAGGCACTACTCCCGCCGGGTGTGCAGGTCCACACGCCCTACGGCGCGACCGAGGCGCTGCCCGTTGCCACGATCGGCAGCGACGAGATCCTCGGCGAGACCGCCGCACTCACAGAGCAGGGCAAAGGCGTCTGCGTCGGCCAGCCCGTCCCTGGGATGGAGGTCCGCATCATCCGCATCGGCGACGAGCCGATCCCGATCTGGAGCGATGACCTCGCTCTGTCACAGGGTCAGATCGGCGAGATCGTCGTGCGCGGGCCGGTGGTCACGCGGTCCTACTTCAACCGCCCCGCGTCCACGGCGCTCCACAAGATCGCCGACAGCGAGACGGTCTGGCATCGCATGGGCGACGTGGGTTATCTCGACGAGAGGGGCCGAATCTGGTTCTGTGGACGCAAGTCGCACCGCGTCGGGGACAAATTCACCATCCCCTGCGAAGGCGTCTTCAACGCCCACCCCGCCGTTCTTCGGACGGCCCTCGTCGGCGTGCCGGATGCGATTCTCTGCGTCGAGATCGACCCCACTCTCTCCCGCGCCGAACGCCCCGACCGGAACGCCGCCTCGCTGAAGGCGTTCGTCGGAGAACTGCGAGCGCTCGGCTCCGCGCACGACCACACGCGCGACATCACGACGTTCCTCGTCCACCCGGCCTTCCCAGTGGACATCCGCCACAACGCCAAGATATTCCGCGAGAAACTCGCCGTCTGGGCCGCCCGCCGACTCGGGAGGCGCGTATGAACGCCCTCGTCACCGGCGGCGGCGGCTTCCTGGGCGGCGCGATCGTGCGGATGCTCGTCGCGCGGGGGGACAGGGTTCGCAGCCTCTCCCGGCAACACTACCCCGCTCTCCGGGCGCTCGGCGTCGAGCAGCTCCAGGGCGACCTCGGCGATGTCGCGAGCGTCGAGACGGCCTGTCAGGGGTGCGCGGTCGTCTTCCACGTCGCCGCGAAGGCGGGCGTCGCGGGGCGCTACGCCGACTACCACCGCGCCAACGTCGTCGGCACCGAGAACGTCCTCGCCGCCTGTCGGAAACAGGGGATCGAGCGACTCGTCTTTACCAGCTCCCCGAGCGTCGTGTTCGACGGACGCGACATAGAAGGCGTCGATGAGTCGGTGCCCTACCCCGATCACTACCACGCCGCTTACCCACAGACCAAAGCCCAGGCCGAGCGCTTGGTGTTATCGGCCAACGGACCGACTCTCGCAACCGTGGCGCTGCGCCCGCATCTCATCTGGGGGCCGGGCGACAACCACCTCGTCCCGCGCATTTTGGCGCGAGGCAGGGCGGGCAAGCTCCGCAAGATCGGACGCGGCGACAAGAAGATCGACAGCGTCTACATCGACAACGCGGCGAGTGCGCATCTCCTGGCGTGCGATCGCCTCACACCAGGTTCGCCCATTGGGGGCCGGGCCTACTTCATCAGCAACGGCGAGCCGATGCCGATGTGGGAGTTGGTCGATCGCATCCTCGCGGCGGGCGATCTGCCGCCGGTGACGAAGAGCGTCCCGCTGTGGCTTGCGATCACCGTCGGTTGGGTGATGGAGCGGTCCTACGCGACCTTCCGCCCCGACTCCGAGCCGCCGATGACACCGTTCCTGGCACGCGAACTAGCCACGTCGCACTGGTTCGACCTCAGCGCGGCGCGGCGCGACCTGGGGTATGTGCCGCTCGTGTCGATCACGGAGGGGCTGGAGCGGCTGCGCGAGTCGCTGCACACCGAGTAGCCGCCACGCGAAGCGAAACGCACTCCGCGTTGCGATGCGGCTACACGATCTCAGTCCATCAACCTTCAGAGATGCGGGTGAGGAGGGCGGTGGGCATGGAGAGAGTATATTCGCGGACATTCGCGGGGCGCAAGGCGGCGTTTCCGGCCTTCCCTGGGGCCACGACGCTGAGTACGATGCGTGGATGGAGGACCACATGATCGAACTCACCACAGAACTGGCCCGCACCCTGGGCCACGAGAAACAGCCCGCCGCCGCCTTGGACCCGCAGACGGGCCAGGTGTACCGACTGATCAAGCAGGAAGTCTACGACATCTTGTGCGGCTCGATGAAGTCGCAAGCATGGGGACGGGACGACGACGGCGACGAAGACCTAATCCGGAAGCGGCCATGATGCGCGGGGAAGTCGTATCGGTCGACTGGCCCTTCAGCGACCACGGCGGGGCGAAGGTCCGCCCCGCCGTGGTCGTGCGCGTGGACTTCCTCGATGGGCTTACCGACGACGTGGC
>JANXSH010000590.1 GCA_025356615.1 Planctomycetia bacterium
GGGGGTCAATATTCTACCCACTTTTTGCGGTCGAACCGTGTGTCTCCACGATCGAAAATTCAAATAGACACCGAGCGAGTTTTGGGAGTTTGCCATGCCAAAAGGGGTGAAGCCGAGGCCGAAAGCCCAGCCGCGAGCGATCCTCGGCATGCGGGTTCCCGCTGGACTCAGCAAGGAAGAGGCGAAGGTGTACAAGGCTCTCACCCGCGAACTCGTCATCGAGGGCTATGTGTGCCAGATCGATTGGCGAGTGGTCGCCCTGGTCGCCAAGGCCGAGGTCAGCGTATCGCGGATGGAGGCCGAGGCGTCGGCACTGGAATCGTTCGTGTCGCTCGGCTCGGCTGGGCAGGCCACCGTTCACCCGATCGTCAAGGAGCTGCGGACGCAACGCGGCGCGCTCGCGGACCTTTACGCCATCTTGTTAATGACGCCGCGCTCGCGCTCCTCGGCGAAGATCACGGAGCAACAGCGAGCGACGGCCGCGAGCAAGTCCGATGAGTTGGAGGAATTCCTCGATGAACGAAACCACTGAAGACCTGTCGCCGGCGGAACTGGAAGTGTACGACGACCTGATGGAGTCGCTCGACCTGGTGGGCCGAGCCGGGGGCGTTGACCGGCGGGACGTGGTGGCGGCGTCGCGGGCCATCGTCCAGGCCGACCGCCTTCGCGAAGAAGTGGACGCTCTGCCCTCGCTCATGCTGGGGCGGAAGGTCAACCCGCTGCTCGAGCAATTGCGACTGGCGACCGACCAGGTACTCGGGCACCTCGTCGGGCTGCGGCTCACCCCGAAGTCTCGCGCGGGCGTTCACACGACGGAAGCGATGGCGCGCAGGGTACGGCGGTGAAGGAGCTGCTCGACGCGAGGGGCCGAAATGCCCACCGGAAGTGGCCCGAAATGGGGCCGTTATGGGGCGATACGGTGGGGATATGGCGACGAAAGAGGGGGGCATGAGGCCCCTGGCTGGCCCTCTGGGGCGTTTCGGTGGGGGAGTGGGCCGAAGGGCGGGTGAGGTGCCCGGACGCGGCAGGGGCGAACGTGGGCGTGGGGAATGGGCGGGTGAAGAAGAGGGCGAGCTATTTGTCTTCGGCGTCTTTTGATTGCGCCGCTATCTTGGCCTTTTGGTGTCGCGAGTAGATGAAGGCTGTCGCTAAGGTCGCAATCCCTCCCCCACCAATGAGCGCGCTAATGGCTGGCTTATCGAAGGCGGCTGTCACGACAGCCCCAAGGATGGCGATCGAGCCCAGGGTGAACCCAAACCATTGACCACGATATCTTTCGAGCCTGTCGGCCTTCAGGTCCGCGATCGCGGCCGCACGAAACTCCTCGCCATCCTTGATCTCGGCGTCCTGCTCCTTCTTTTCCATCGAGATGCGGTGCTTATGCTGGCTCTCGATCAGAGTGATGAGGCGCTCCTCGAGCCCAGGCATGACTTCCTTGTACCGGGCGATGAGATCCGGGAGCGGAAAGGGGCTTTCGGAACTCTCGGAGGAGAACGCCTCTTGCCTATACCCGGCAACAGCTGTCGCCTCGGCGTTCACCATTTGGGAAGTCGAGACTGGGTCACGTTCGGCGGGCGGACCGCCCGCCTTCGGGTCCGGACTCATTACTTACCCTCTGTGATGGCCTGCCGCATACCGGTGCGAAAATCGAACGCGGCAGCCGCCTTGTCGCGGGCGAGCGCCGCCGCGTCTTTGCGGAACGCCTCCCGGATAGTTCTGGCAAAGCCTCCGCGCCGAGGACGATCTGCTCGCGTCTTCGTCCTCGGCGGAAGGATTTCCAGAATGGAACCAATGCCGATGAGAGTGTTTTGGATCATTCTCAGCCCGTGCGATCGCTTCATCATGCACCTCTTTTCATGGCGTATTGTAACACACACGAACGCACGCGGATAGCCTCGACGCGGATCACTTCCCGCCCCCCTTCTTCTTCGCGGGCTTTACCGGCTCGACGGGTGCCGACGGCTCTACCACCTCGGCGGGCTTCTTCGGGCGACCCGGCCCCGGCTGGCCCGCCCTCGTCGCGTTCGGCGGCGATCACTTCCCGCCGCCCTTCTCCTTAACCTCCCCATCAACACTGGCCGGCCAAAGTCCGCGAGCAATCAACGCATCCTCGATCAGCAACAGCGCCATCGAAGTTGGCTTGCGGCGCTCCTTGGCCGCAAGCGTCTCGATCACCTCTCGCATTTCCGCAGAAGGTCGGACGCCGAGCATGCGGTTGGCATGCCTGTCGTTCGCACCATCACGGTCAATCTTCTTTCGTTTTGCCATAGCCAACATGGTAGCACCTGCAACTTGTGGTTTCCAGAGTCAGTTCACCGTGACAGTGTACGCCGGTGTATCTCAGGAAGTCAACAGGCATCTCTTTTGATACCACAAATAAATTTTGCTGTCTACTATTAACTTGTGGTGCCACACATCCCTATCATACCCTCGTCGCCCCTTCCGCATCTTCCGCACGACCCGGAGCCGCCATGAACGCCGTCGTCAACCTCCTCGCCCTGTCCTCTACCGCCATCCTGTTCGGCCTCATGCCCTCGCCGCTGACGTTCGGCTGCTTCGCCGTCGTCGTGTTCCTCGCGGCCCTGGACGCCGTCCTGGCCCTACGTTCGCACGCCTGACCCCACACCCACACCCTCGCCCAACGAAAGGAACGTCCATGCCGTCCTACTGGATCAACCCCGCCAACGAGTACACCCTCGCCCAGGTCGCGAGACTCGCGGACACGCACATCTCCGCCGTGATGCGCGCGATCCTGAAGAAGAGGCTCCCCGCACGGCGCGAGGGGCGGGTCTACTTCATCCTCGGCACGGATGCCGCACGCTACCTCGAGAGGAAGGCCCCCCAGTGACGCCAGCCACCCCCCCGTCAGGCCCGGCGATGCTTTCGGCCTCCGAGGTGTGCCGACGGCTCTCCTGTAGTCCCCGGACCGTCTGGCGCTTGCTACAGGCGGGCAAGCTACCGCAACCAGTTCGCTTCAATCGCAAGCTCGTCCGGTGGCGGGCCTCCGACCTGGACGCGATCGTGAAGTCCATACCCACACCCGACCCCCGACCCCAACCGAAGAAGGAAAGACCCATGCCGCAACCGCAACCGAAAGAGCAACCGCAGAGCCAGCCGAAGAAGCCCAAGCGCGAGACGCCGTTCATCGACCCGAAGGACGCCGCCGAGCTGCTCGGCGTCCACGTCAGCACCATCTACCGGCTGGTGCTGCACGGGAAGATCCCCGCGCGCAGGCTGGGCGGTAGGAGGTATCTGATCCGCAAGGAGGACATGGTCCGATTCGCCGAGGGGGATCCGGTCGTCCCCGTGCTGAGGGTCGAGTGGCGGCGCGAAGCCGAGTAGCGGCGGGCTGACCGGACCCCCTGCTCGCCAAGCAGGGGGACACAGAAGATAAACTTTATCCCTATTGCAAGTTCCACGACAGTAAGCAGTTACGACATCCGTCGCCGAACGTTCGGCGACGGATACCCCCGAATCGTACTCAGTACCCCCGAAAAGACTCCCCACGACGTGAAGGAATCCCAATGACCCACCCCGACTCGACCGCTCCCGCGCCTCGCACCCCCCTCCACCCTGTCACCTACCCCGGACTACAGACGTTTCATCTCACCCCCGAGCAGCACGCCGTGGTGCGGGAGCTGCTCGACGCGATGCTGCACCGCGCGAGTCCCGAGGTGGGGGCGGCGGACCTCCTGCTGGCGGCGCTGTTCGCGGGGTCGCCCGCTTGGGGCGAGCTGGTGGTGAGGGGACGGAAGAGGGGGCGCTACCGACTGGCCGAGCCGGTGGCGGGGTAAGACGGTGTCCGGGCGAAAACGAGGGGCGGGAGGATCGATCCCCCCGCCCCTCGTATTCGACAGAGCCGATCCGGTTCGACCGGACTAGGATAGCCGAGTCGCCCCCAACCCGCCGAGGAGAACGCATGGGCTACATTGATGCTCACGTCCACGTCTGGACGCCGGACACGGCACACTACCCCCTGGGCAAGGGGTGGAAGAAAGAGGACATGGCCCCGGTCTCCTTCACGCCCGAAGAACTCTTCAAGCACATGAAGCCCGCCGGGGTCGATCGGGTGAACCTGATCCAGATGAGCTACTACGGCCCCAAAGACGCGACTAGCGGAATTGGCAACAAGTTCGATAATTCTTACATGCTCGACATGATCAAACTGCACAAGGATGTCTTCGTCGGCACTGCCGTCATCGACCCGGCGGGGGCGGACCCGGCGAAGGAGATGACGACGTTGGCCGGCAAGGGCGTGCGGGCGTTTCGCATCTACCCGAAACTGAGCAAGGAGCCGATCGGACGATGGCTCCAGCCGGCGGGGTTCGAGAAGATGTTCGCCCAGGCGGCCAAGAACGACCAGGCGATCAGTTGCCTCATCGACCCCGACGCCTTCCCCGAAATCGACCGCATGTGCAAGAAGCACCCCAAAGCCCCGGTCATCATCGATCATATGGCCCGAATCGGCGTGTCGGGCACCGTCGTCGAGAAGGATGTCAAAGCTTTGGTCGAGCTGGCGAAACACAAGCGTGTTATGGTCAAGATCGGCGCGTTCTACGCCCTGGGCAAGAAGAAGGCACCGTACACCGACCTCGGCGACCTCATCCAGACGCTGGTCAAGGCGTTCGGCCCCGAGCGCTGCATGTGGGAGAGCGACTGCCCCTTCCAGGTCGTCGAGGGGCACCGCTACGCCGACTCGATCGGCCTCATCGAGACGAAGCTGAAGTTCCTGACCGCAGGCGATCGCGAGTGGCTGTTGAGGAAGACGGCAGAGAAGTTCCTCTTCCCCGCCTGAGGGAACCGACCATGTGGCAGATCGACCGCACCGGCACGCCCCAGGCACAGGCGTTCGGCGAGCCGGGCGACACCCGCGCCGACCTCGCCGACCTCATCGGCCTCCAGGCCGACGAGGTCGACGCCTGGCTGGTCCGCCCCGACGGCGCTCCCCCGGACGATCCCGGCGGTGAGGTGCCCAACACGATCCTCTTCCTCTGGGCGGGCGACCTCGGGGCGATCGGCCAGGCTGCCGTCCGGTGGTCCGGCGAGATGGCCTACGCCCGCTCGCTGGGGTTCCACGTCGTCGAACTCGACTTCCGCGATGGCCGAAGCGACTACCAGGCGCTCGATGTCCTCGCGGCCTATTCCCAGAGCGGGGAGTTGCACGGCCTCGTCGTCACCGGCCACGGCTGCCCCGCAGGCTTCGGCACGGGCGGCATCACGGAGCGGCTGGGCCTCGGAAACTGGACCTTTACTTACGAGGAACTCGACGAGGCGTTCCGATACCGCCTCGCCGTCGTCGTCCTCAACGCCTGCCTCAGCGGCTTCTCCTGTCAGGACAAGGAGATACGCACGGCGACCCGATTCCTCCGCACGCGCATCGACCCGGACTATCGTCTCGAGGTAGGCGGGCGAGACCTCGTTTCGACTTCGCCCGGCGCGCGGTTCTGGGGGCACCAGAAGATCCTCTTTCCGGTCCTCCAGGGCGGGCGGCTACGCCGATTGCTCCGCCCTGGCGAACAGGGGACCGTCTGCGGTTGACCCAACGGCACGCGATTCGCTTCGTGATTCATGAGGAACGACTGTTCCGAACCCTGAAAGGAACAACGAATGATCCCACCAATGACCGAAAAGCCTGTCCGCATTGCCCTCTACGACACGGTGCCCGAGGCGGATCGCGCCGTGCGTGATCTGCTCGCGGCGGGGTTCACCCGCGAGGAGATTTCCGTCCTCTGCTCGGACAGGCACAAGACTGCGCACTTCCGCGATGTCCAGACTCCCGCGCCTGCCGGGTCGAACACGGCCACGGGCATCGTCACCGGCGGCGCGGTCGGCGCGGCGATCGGCGGCCTGGGGCTTGCGGCCTCGGCGGTCATGACCGGGGGCGTGAGCCTACTCGTCGCGGGCGGCGCGATGATCGCGGGGGGCGCGCTCGTCGGCACCTTCACAGGCGCGATGGCGACGCGCGGCCTCGAACCGGAGATCGTCAACTACTACGATCAGGCGGTCCAGCGCGGGAAACTCCTCGTGGCGGTGGAACCCGCCGGGGAGATCGACGAGGCGCGCCTCGCTCAGGCCGGGCGCATCCTCGAACGCGGTGGCGCGGAGTCGATGCCGATCGTCGAAGGGTGAACGACGTTCACGCAGGGATCTCGGGAGCGGCGTCAGTCTCGAACAACCGCCGGAGTTCGCGCGGTAGGACATTCCACGTCGTCTGATACGTCCCCTCGAGTGGCACAATGACGTACCATTCGTCGATCAGGAACAGGGGCATCTCGGGCAGCCGATCCCCCACGGCGACCGGCTCGACGTAGGCGGTCGCCGTCGGCTCGGCCTGGTAGGAGGCGAGGGTGAGCGGCTTGCCCAGGGGAAGCTCGAACGGCTGATCCCCGATCTCGTTCAGAATGACCTTGTGGATGCCCTGCGGATCACGCGGGCCGGGCGGAAAAAGATCCACGATGAGGATGTTGACGCCCTGTCGAAGCAGGTCCGCGACCTTCTCGGCAAAGGTACGGATCGCGGCGCGGGAGTCCTTGTTTCCCGGCGAGACGATCTCGAGGACGGCAACCACGTTGCCCTCACCGTGGTGAATCGCGATGCGATTCGCCTTGCGGGCGTAACGCTCCTGTTCGCTCATGTCGTCAAAATCAGTATCGGGAAGTTGGTCGCCCCGTTCCAGCATGGCGAAGTAGCCTTGTGGAAGAAGTCCTCCGTTGAATCGGTCCGTGATTGCCACATTCCATTGGAAGCGAAAGTGATGAAAAGTTCCAGACCTTACGCGCGTCCAGTCATGAATGGGCATGTGCATCACCCCAGTGTTTCGAGGAAATCATGAGCCTGCCTTCATTCTATCACCTGGTAGGCGTCGAACCCGCAGCATTAGCCCGATACAGATCGGTTCTCCGCCAATCCTGTTGACCGGTGCGTCGTTTCTAGTTCCACTTACAGACGACGCATCAAGTCGGGTAGCGTCTGACCCGACGGGCCGTACAGCCCCAGATCGACGCGCGAGCTGGCGGCGGTCCGTTCCAGGTTGAACTCGAGGATGCGAGCGCGGGCGCTGCCCGCGACTTCGATCAGGCCGGCGGCGGGGAACACGAGGGCGCTGGTGCCGACCACCAGGAAGCAATCGCACCCCTCGGCGGCCTTGTACGCCTCGCGCCAGACGCCGTGCGGCAACATCTCCTCGAACCAGACGACATCGGGCCGGAGCATCGCCCCGCATTCGGGGCAGCGTGGCAAGTCGGGGAGATCCTCCCCCGGACGGTCCGCGACGTAGGTGCAGGCGGCGCATCGTACTCGGCTCAATCGGCCGTGCAATTCGAGGACGTTCCGACTGCCTGCGGCCTGATGCAGTCCGTCGATGTTCTGCGTGGCCAGGGTGAATCGGTTGCCGAATCGCCGCTCGAGGGCGGCGAGGGCGAGATGTCCAGGGTTCGGGGCGGCGACCTTCATGTGTGCCCGAAGCGCGTTGTGGAAGCGCCACACCAGGGCCGGGTCGCGCGCGAAGGCGGTCGGTGTGGCCACGTCGGTCACAGCCTGACCTTCCCAGAGGCCCGTCGCTCCGCGAAACGTCGGAACCCCACTCTCGGCGGAGACCCCCGCGCCGGTCAGGACGGCGACGCGCCGCGCCTGGCGCACGATCGCTGCGGCGCGATCGAGATCGTCTTCGGGTAGTTCGGGATCGATCGGGTTATGCACGCGGTCGCCTCCGGGGGGACGTTTCGTCTCTCCCGAGGATACCTCGTAGTCGGACCGTCGGCAAGAACGGCACACTCGTCTCGATCCCCCCATCCCGCCCCCTTTCCGAAACGGAGTCGCCGTATGAGAGGCCCGACCGCTCTTGTGCGCCTCGAGGTCGGACGATATCACCCTTGCTCGCTCGAGCGGGTGGAACGACCCGGTCGGCCCCTGATGACCCACCCATTGCCACTCGATCTATGAAGCCAATGCCAACCCCCCAACGATTCGGCGGACTGTTCGTCCTGTGCGTTCTCGCGCTAAGCCCCTCGCGCGGGATGGCGCAAGGCCCGATCCTACCGGACGACCTGTCGACCCCGATTTTCGATTACTCGCGGGCACCCATCGTGCCCTTGCGCATCCTGGCGATGCCCGCGATCCCGACGCCCGTGATCCCCGCGAGCCGGGTGCGACTCTTCCGCATGCAGCCGGGCTTCCTGAGTGATGTCACCTGGCTCGACGACGATCGCACTTCCGGCACCACCAAGGCACTCGACGCCGACCCGGACCCGGACTACTTCAGCCTTTCCTTCGGCAACGACAACCCGTTGTTCGACTTCCGCAGCAAGGGCGACCCAGGCGGGATAGGCTACTCGCGAGTCAACTCGCAGATCCAGCTCTTCGACACGGCGAAAACGGCCATGAGCCTCGGCCTGCAAGCCGTCACCCCTGCGGGGTTGGCCAACAATGGACTGGCCGACAATCGCGGTACGACCGTCGTGACGCCGGGCCTCTCGCTGTTTCACGAACTCGACGAGGGGCTTGGCTTCCAGGCTTACATCAGCAAGCATATGCCGCTGCTCAATCAGATGGGCACGCCCATCCGGCGCGACTTGACGTATGGCGTGGCCATCCATCGATCCGTGACGAACAACCCCGTGGATCCACTGTCGAACGTGTTCCTGTCCGTCGGCGCACTCGGCCAACACCGAACGGAAACCGACGGGGGCAAGACGATCAACTGGGACGTGATGCCGGGGATGCACCTTCGTCTCGCCGACAACTGGTGGTTGAGCAGCGGCTACCTCCTGCCCGTCGGGCCGACCCGCTACGAGAACGGCGGCCGGTGGCGGTTGACGTGTCAGTGGCAGTTCTGACGCGGCGAAAAGCAGCTAACCACAGAGTCACAGAGGCACAGAGAAATACACAGAAGGAAGAGAGAGTAAAACCTGGACTCGCTTTGTCCACTGCCTTTACTCCGTCTCCCTTCGGTGTATTCCTCTGTGCCCTCTGTGCCTCTGTGGTTAGATCTTTTTCGCCGCGTCAGAACTGCCA
>JANXSH010000617.1 GCA_025356615.1 Planctomycetia bacterium
GTGCAACATGGTCATCGAGGCGGGCGGCAAGAACGGCGTGATCGCCCCCGACAAGGTGACGCTCGACTACGTCAACGCGCGCGGCCGGGGCACGCCCTACGAGGTCGTGAAGTCGGACCCCGGCGCGACGTTCATGGAGGAGCGCGTCTACGACGTGTCCAAGCTCCGCCCCGTCGTCGCCAAGCCGCACAGCCCCGACAACCGCGCCTATGTGGACGAGATCAGCGGCACACATCTCGACCGCGCCTACATCGGCTCCTGCACCGGCGGCAAGATGACCGACTTCCGCGCCGCCGCCAAGATCCTCCAGGGCAAGACGGTCCGCATCGACACCTTCATCGTCCCCGCGACGACCGAGGTGGCCAAGGGACTCGAGACGGAGAAGATCGGCAACCAGACGCTGCGGGAGATATTCCTCGCCGCTGGCGCGAAGATCGGCGAGGCGTCGTGCGCGGCGTGCCTCGGCGGTCCCTCGGACACGTTCGGCCGGCTCAACCAGGCGATCGCTTGTATCAGCACCACGAACCGCAACTTCCCCGGCCGCATGGGCCACAAGCAGGCTCAGGTGTACCTCGCCAGCCCTATGACTGTCGCCGCGAGTGCGATAACGGGGACGATCACGGACCCGCGCGAGTATGTGAGTTGACAAAGGAGTGATGTCCATGATTCAGAAGACGCCAGATCGAGTCCGCACGATGTCGGCCCAGGAGGAGGAATACCTCCAGGACATCAAGGGACTAATCGACTTCACGATCCAGAATCGATTGCGATTCGGATTCGTGATCGGCAAGCTGGCCCGTGACATCCATGCGCTCGAAGCCCACGGCCATAATCTGGCCGCGGCGCTGAGGGCGGGCCTTCGATCCGATGTCATCGGCAAGCGGCTCCTGATGGCCCCGGACGCCTTTGGGGTGTCCGACGAGGACGAGGACGACGAGACGCCTTCCCCGGTTAAGGATGGAGAGAATGGACATCTCGAGAAATGACCTCTACTTCGTCGAACTGGGGCCTACGCGGGGGCGGGAACTCGACACGAAGCGTCGCCCCGTCGTGGTGGTGTCCATCGACCGCCTTAACGTCCTTGGGCACGTCGTGATCGTGGTGCCGGGCACCTCGAAGAAGTCGCACCGGGCCACCCACTTCAACGAAGTCCTCGTGCAGCCGACGGCCGACAACGGCCTCACCGGCCCTACGCTGTTCCAGTGCCACCAGATCAAGGCGCTCGATACGAGTCGCTTCACCCGCGAGCGGGTCGGCGTCCTGGGTGACGATGACGTTACCGCGATCGAAGACTGCATTCTACTGTGCCTCGGCCTCGATTGACCTTCAGGGACATCCATGCAAACCACCATCACCGGCCGCGCCTACGTCCTCGGCGACAACGTCGATACTGACCAGATCATCCCCGCCCAGTACCTGACGTTCAACCCGTCTATCCCCGACGAATACAAACAGTTCGGCAAGTACGCCCTCTCCAGCGTGCCCGCCGCGCAAGGCGGGCTGCCCAAGGGGCATGTGCCGTTCCACACCAAGGACGAGTTCGTCAGCGACTACACGATCATCGTCGCGGGGAAGAACTTCGGCTGCGGCTCGTCGCGCGAACACGCGCCGATCGCGCTGGACGCCGCTGGCATCAAGGCCGTCGTCGCCGAGTTCTACGCCCGCATCTTCTTCCGCAATTCGGTCAACGGCGGCTACCTCATGCCGTTCGAGTGCAAGAAGCGCCTCTGCGACGTGGTCTGCACCGGCGACGAGCTGGAACTCGACACCGAGAAGGCCGTCCTGCACAACCGCACGACGAAGGAGAGCTACGAACTGTCGCCCCTGGGCGATGTCGCGCCGATCGTCCTCGCGGGCGGGCTGTTCCCGTTCGCCCGCAAGGCCGGGATGCTGCCCGCGTCCGCGCCATGAAGCTAGTCCTCCACCCAGAGGTCGAACCTGAGCGTCTCGCCGCCATCGTCGAGGCGGCCGGGCCGATGCGCGTCATCAACGGCGTCTCCTCTCTCGAGGAAATGCGCGACGCCGACTGCTTCTTCGGCAAGATCACGCCGGAGTTGCTCGTGCGCGCGCCCCGACTGCGCTGGGTGCAGTCGCCGACGGCCAGCCTCGAACACTACCTCTTCCCGGAACTGATCGCCCACGCCTGCACGCTGACGAACATGCGCGGCCTGTTCTCCGACGTGATCGCCGACCAGGTCATGGGCTACCTGATCTGCTTCACGCGCAACCTCCACCGCTACATCCTCCGACAGGCGCGCGGCGTGTGGGCACCCGTCGGCGGCGAGAGCGGGCGCGTCAGTTTCGCCACGGGGCCGGGCGTCGTCAACGACATCGACCGGCACCACCTGCACCTCTCCGACATGACCGCCGGCGTCGTCGGCGTCGGCGCGATCGGCACCGAGATCGTCCGGCGTGCGTTGGCCTTCTCCATGCGCGTCCTCGCCATCGATCCCGTGCCACGCATCGTCCCCGGCGTCGAGGCCGTCTGGCCCGTCGAACGTCTCCCGGAGTTGCTCGCGCAGAGTGACTTCGTCATCATCGCCGCCCCGCACACCCCGCGAACGACCCGGATGATCGCCCGCCCGCAACTTCGGCAAATGAAGCCGAGCGCCTACCTGGTCAACATCGGCCGGGGCGCGATCGTCGGCCTCGACGACCTCGTCGCCGCGCTGGAGGCGGACGAGATCGCCGGCGCGGCGCTGGATGTCTTCGAGACGGAGCCTTTGCCGCCGGGTTCGCCCCTGTGGGGCATGGGCGACCGCGTCATCCTCACGCCCCACGTCGCGGGGTATTCCCCGCGCATCGCGGGCCGGCACCTGGGCGTCTTGCTCGACAACGTGCGGCGATTCGTGCGGGGAGAAACGCTCGTCAACGTCGTGAACAAGGCGGAATGGTTCTGATGAGAGATTCGACCTCACTCATCGCGCCAGGGAGAGTAGTGAGATTTGTTCTGGACGAGGTAATGTATATCGGCTCTGCCGTCTTCGGATTACCCCTCGTCCATGGCATTTGTCACACTGGCATCCCAGTAATCAGGATTCATTTTGATGATGCGTTCGCACGTGTCTGGCTTTACAAAATCATGGGAAATGACATTTGCCGGGGGCTTTTGCCGATCCCCCCCCGCCGCTCCCCACGCCCTGCAAAGGACGGTCACGAAATCGCCCAGCTCAGAGTGCGCAGATTTCTTGGTCTTGGTCGTCGTCTCCTTGACGTTCAACTTCCCAGGGACTTCCCCGGTCTGCTGCCAGTAGACGAATGACAGGTGGCGGGGGTCGGTCGAGCCGAGGTGGGTGATGTGGGTGTCGATGGCCGCGATCTGGCCCGCCTTGACCACGGCAATCGTGTCGGATTTACTAAAAGTCCCGCAGGTGCGGAGCCCATGAACCTGGGTGCCCGTTGGCGAATTGGGACCTAACTTATTCCAAGGCACCATCCAATATGCGTAGGAGCCAGTCCTCACCGGGTCGAATTGGGTGTCGAAGACCATGATCACCTTCCCCGCGAGGTCGCTTACCTTCGTATCTCCCAGGTTCGCGTTTCCCCCGTCGTAGACCCGCTTGTACTTGAACGCCTTCATGGCATTCAGTTGGGCCTCGATGCCGTCCCTGACGAGCTTATGATTCTTCACATGCGAGAATCGCAGGATCAAAAACTCGCTCGTGTGCGTGTGCACGAAATTCACGGCGTCGTTGATCAGGCTGATCAACGAACCGCCGTAGCCGCCCATGGAGGGCTCGATATGCTTCGTTCCTTCAAAAAATGTAAAGTGCCCTGCCTTCAGGTCTTTCTTGCCCCAGAAGGTACGTTGTTTGACATAAATTCTCAGGTCGAAGAAGCGGGAGCCGTACAGCGCCTGTCCCGCCAGGTTGGTGGATTGGCATTTCGCCCACGTTGCCATACACAAACGGGTGTGGGTCGTCGGGATCAATGTTTTCTTCAAAGTCGTCGAAGTAGTGAAGGTAGGGTCCCCGACCGCGTGGTTCACCACGGCGACATCCTTGTCCCCGTACACCCCCGCATCGTGACTCCCCGGCATCACCACTTCGCAGAGTTTCGGATCCCCAGTCAATCCGCCTATCCACCTGGTAAGGTTCATCGGTCGTCTCCTTTGTCTTCTTGGATTCGCGTCCGAAAGTGCCCTCTTGCTCAACCATCTCCCGCAAGGATACCAAGTGCCCCCTGCGCCAGGGTGCATTCCCATTTCGTGTCCGGCGAAGCGCGTTCAACGCCTGTGAACGCGGACATGGTGTCATAAATTGTAGGCAAGGATCTATACTAGGTCGCTTCGCCGAGAATGTCAAGGCCGGCGACGGAAAAAAAACTGGCGGGGGTCAGCCTCGAAGTCTCGATAGCCACACCCTACCCATTGCCCCTTCTCCCTCGCGAGGGAAAGCCCCGGTGCCGGACGGCAGGCCGGGCCTGGGCTACCCTGATGGCGATTACCAAGGGGGCACGTCAATGACAAATCCAGATTGGCTGGAATGCACCGACCCGAGGCCGGTGCTGTAGTTGCTTCGAGGCAAGTCGAGCGACCGGAAGGCTCGTTCGTTCGCCCGTGTTCGCTGCCGGAGGATCGCCCGCCCTCGATTTCGGCAAATGAAGTCGAGCGCCCAGCTGGTCAACTTCGGCCGGGGCGCGATCGTCAGTTTCGACGACCTCGTCGCCGCGCTGGAGGCGGACGAGATCGCCGGTGCTGCCCTGGACATCTCGTCAATGTCGTGAACAAGACGGAATGGTTCTGACGTGCCTATACATAGTGGTATGGAAACACCCACTTTCACTCTGTTCTACGATGGCCTCTGCCCGCTCTGCTCGCGGGAGATCGCCCACTACCGCAAACGGGCCAGCGGCGACCCGTCGATCCAGTTCCTCGACATCACCACTCCGGGGTTCGATGCTGCCGGGCACGGCCTCGACCCCGCGAAAGTCCACCGCGAGATGCACGTCAAGGTCGGCGACGAGGTTCGCGTCGGCGTCGAGGCGTTCCTCGCCATCTGGCGGCGTATCCCCGGCTTCGCCTGGATGGCCCGCCTCGGCGGGCTTCCGTTCGTCCGCCCGTTCCTCCGGCTGGGCTACGCGATCTTCGCCCGCGTCCGTCCCTACCTCCCCCGGCGTAAGGCCGATTGCGACTCCGGGGCTTGTCGTCGGTGACGGTTTCGGGAAGGGGTCTTGACTCGCCACCGCTTCTGGCTATCAGCATGAGTACCCCCGATCCTCGCTCCCCGAAGAGTACCTCGATGACCACCCTGAAGAACGCCCTCCGCACCGGTCGCCTCGTTCGCGTCTTCGCGCTGGGCCAGTTCTACTCGCCCAAGTTCGTCGAGATGGTCGCGCTCATGGGCGGGTTCGATGCCATTTGGCTCGACCAGGAACACTGTGGCCTGACCGTCGCCCAGATCGAGGAGGGAAGCCGCGCGGGCCGGGCCGCCGGGATCGATACCTTTGTCCGACTCCCCGTGACCGACTACGCCTCGGTGATGCGCGTCCTCGAGGCCGGCTCGAGCGGGTTCATGGCGAGCATGATCCGGCGACTCGACGAGGTCGAGAACCTCGTCCGCTGGGCACGATTCCACCCCGAAGGCGAGCGCGGCATCAACGGCTCCGGCATCGACGGCCGATTCGGCCTCCTCCCGATGGCCGACTACTTCCGCCAGGCGAATGAGAAGGTTCTCGTCGGTGCCCAGATCGAACACAAGGACGCCGTGGATATCGTCGAGAAGATCGCCGCCGTCCCCGGCCTCGATTTCCTCTTCATCGGCCCCGCCGACCTGAGCCAGACGCTCGGCATCCCCGGACAGTGGGACCACCCCGCCCTCTGGTCCGCCATCGAGCGCGTCGCCAAAGCGTGTCAGAAGTCGAACGTCCCCTGGGGTATCTTGACGTTCAGCCCGGCCTTCGCGCAGCGCTGCGTCGAGCTCGGCTGTCGCATGATCTCGATCGGGATGGACGTGTGGACCATCCGCCGTGGCATCGAGCATTGTCAGGAGCAATACGCGAAGTTCTTCACGGCGTGAGCCGCACGGCGATTTCGAGGAGATCTTCCACGCCTGGGGACGACATGCCCTGATACACCCGCCCTCTCGGAGTCTCCCCATGTCTCTCACCAACGGGTTGATCGCGTTCGCCCTGCGTCAGGTCAGCGAAGCGGGCGGTGACGTTCTCGGGGAGTGGATCACGGACCACTTCACCGACCACTCGGCCGCCTTACCAAGGGCCGTCGATCGCGCGCATGGCCGGGCCTGGGAGGCGGTCGGCCTGGCGCTGGGCGGTGAGGGAAACTGGGGCGGGTGGTTCAAGGACCGCTGGCGCGATGCGGACCTCAAGGCGATGCGTGAGCGCGTTCGTATCTTCCTCTCGGCAACGCCCACCGGCCTTGCTGCGATCGATCAGGCCGTGAAAACGTCCGCTTTCGCCGAGTGGCAACGCTTGGACAAGGCAAAACGCTTCACGCTCACGGGGTTGCATGGTGCCGACCTAGCTCGCGCTACCGCCGGGCTGGCCGTGGCGTCGGCCCCAGCCCATTTCGCCGCCGGGGCGACCCTCGCCATCGTGAACACTGCCGACGCCCTGCATGTCGAGGCTCCCTCGCTCTCGGCCCTGCTTCGGCTCGCGCCGCCGGACGGGGTGCCTTTGCTGGCGTCGGCGTTCCTGTTCTTCCTCCGCCGGGAGATCGAGCAGGACGAGGAACTGGCGCGCGGCCTGACGCTCGACACGATGCGCTTGCTCGGCGCGGACACGCGGCGCGGCTTCGCCGAACTGGAACTCGCCCTCGGCGACAAACTCGACGAGATCCGGCAAGAGCAACACGAGATCAAAAAGAAACTCGACGAACTCCTTTCGAGGCAGCCCGCCAACACCGGGCCGACCGCGCCGTTCGTCATCAGCGTGACGAGCGAGGCCGAGTTGGCCCAACTTCGCGCGATCCGCGATCGGATGCGGACGATGCCGCCGGGCACCGTCGGGGCGAGCCTGTGGGACAAACTCGGCGACGCGGAGCGGGTCGCCGGTGAGGCGGAGTTCGCCCAGGCCAGCCATACCGCCGCTGCTGAGGCGGCTCGAGTGGCACAGGATCGCGCCGCCGAGGCCGCTTCGCGGTTCAAGGCGTTCCGCGATGCGTGCGAGGCGTCGCGCTGGACCGAGGCGATGGATTCGCTCCGCCGGGCCGTCGATCTGGACCCCACCTATGAGCCGTTCCCCTTCGAGCGCTACGAGCCGTTGGCGCTGCTCGGCGTGGGCGGCTTCGGCGCGGTGTTCCATTGCCGCGATTGCATCACGGAGGACGAAGTCGCCGTCAAGTCGCTCTTCGACACCGACCTGGATCGGACCGTTAGGAAAATCTTCGCCGAGGCCCACGCCCTGCGCACGCTGAGCCACCCCGGCATCATCGGCATCCGCGAGCAGACCTTCGCCGACTTCAAGAACAAACGCCGGCCCTACTTCGTGCTGGAGTATTTCGCCGGCAAATCCCTCGAGGCCGTCGGCACGCTCAGCCCTTTGGACCTCGCCGAGGTCGCGCGCCGAGTCGCCGAGGCAGTCGGGGCCGCCCACGTCGCCAACATCCTGCACCACGACCTCAAGCCCGCCAACGTCCTCGCCTTCGAGAGCAAGGACGGCTGGTCCACGCGCGTGATCGACTTCGGCCTCGCCATCCGACAGGCTACGATCGGTGCCGCAAAACAGACCAAGCGCGACAAGAGTTTTTCCAACACGTTCCGCTATTCTGCCCCCGAACGGCGCGGCGACCTGCGCGACGTACCCACCGGTCGATACTCCGATGTCTACAGTTTCGGCAAGTTGTGCGTCGGGATGCTGTTCGGCCACCTCGAACCACATGACGATGACTGGAACGACCTCCCTAATCCCTGGCGGGGACGATGGCGCAAGCTCATCGGCGGCTGCCTGCGCCGCGACGTGACCGGGCCGAGGGCGCGGCACGCGGGGTTCGACGCGGTGCTGGCGGAGATGCGCGGGTGGGAGTTGCAACTGGACGAGCCGCTTGCGCCGAAGGCGAAAACGCTGCCCGCAGTGGTGCCAGCCGCTACGAAGGTGGTTCCTCCAGCACCGAAAGAAGTCCCTCCGCCGGTCGTGTTGCTGCCAACGAAGCCCCTGCCCCCGCCAACGCCGAAGGAAGCACCGCCCGCGTCCCGTCCCTTGGAGCCGAATCCGGGCGATGTGCTGATCGTGCCCGGAGTCGAGATGAAATTTGCCTGGATACCGCCTGGTTCGTTTCAGATGGGCAGTAATGCGTTGTCGCACGAAGAAACGCCCATCCACGAAGTGACCCTGAGCAAGGGCTGCTACATGGGAATCGTCCCCGTCACCCAGGCCCAGTGGAGATGGGTCATGGGCAACGACAGCCGGCCGAGCCACTTCCAAGGCGACGACCACCCCGTCGAGAATATCAGTTGGCACGACTGCCAGGCGTTCCTCGTCGAGCTGC
>JANXSH010000620.1 GCA_025356615.1 Planctomycetia bacterium
CGCTAGATCCCGTAACCAAATTCTCCCCGCCGTATCCAGATAACCTATCTGACCTGCTTTCGGACCAATACGGACTGGTGTTCTCCTGAGACACTGACGGTTTCTGCTGTCGATGCCCAACGCCGGGATGAACGGCTCTGGCCCAGCAGTTGGAAGACCTGCTTTTGCTATTTGCGCCTGAACGCGGGGCGACAATTGTGGTGATTTCGCCATAGGGGGTTGGAAGTCTATTGCCCACAAAGATTCTTCTATCCACCGTACTTGTGCAGAGCTTCCCTGTCAAGTTCCACCCCCAGCCCCGGCTTGTCCGGCACGGTCAGATACCCCTCTGCGTCCACCCGAAACGGCTCCGTGATGATCTCGTCCAAATAAGGAGACGGCGTCAAATACTCCACATACCGCGCCACCGGCATCGCCGCACTCAAGTGCAAGTCCGCCGCCAACCCGATGGCCGTGTTCCAGCCGTGCGGCACCCACTGGATGTTGTGGTCATACGCCATCCAGGCGATCCGCCACGCCTCAGTTAACCCGCCGCACTTGGTGCAATCGGGCTGGATGATGTCCACGGCGTGTCGCTCGAGGAAGGGGCGGAACGACTGCCGCCGGGTCAGCACCTCGCCGGTCGCGATCGGCACCGGGGAGTGTCGGCGCAGCTCGATGTAGCCTTCCAGGTCGTCGGGGGGCAGCGGCTCCTCGAACCAGACGATGTCGTAGTCCGCGAGCATCTTCGCCGTCTCGAGCGCCCACTTGAATCCGTGCGGCCAGTATTGTTCGCTGCCGCCCGCATCGACCATCAGTTCGACATGCGCCCCGACGGTGTCGCGCGCTGTGCTGATGAGCAATTCGTCGAACTTCCGGTCGCGCCGACCGAAGGGTCGCCAGCCGAGCTTGATGGCGCGGAAGCCCCGCGCCACCGTGGCGTGGAGCGCCTCGCGCAGAGGGCCGGGTTCGTCGAAGAGGATGGAGCCGTAGGGCTTGATCCGGCTACGGTAGTTGCCGCCGAGCAGGCGCGAGACGGGCTGGTTCGTGATCTTGCCGAACAGATCCCAGAGGCCGATGTCGATGCCGCTGATGGCGTGTTCGACTGCGCCGCCCCGGCCCTGCCAGAAGCTGCTCTGGCGGAGCTTCTCGGTGACGCGCGCCGGCTCGTCCGCGCGCTCGCCGATCAGGTGTGGTAGTAACAGTTTCACGCCTGCGGAGACGAGCGCCTTGCTGGTCATGACGCTGCCGAGGCCGGTCAGTCCCTCATCCGTGATGACCTCGACGAGGGTGTTGAGGTCTTCTTCGGGCTTGTTGCCCTGCGGCCAGCCGCCGTCCACGGTGCCGCCGGTCAGACCGGTGATGCGAATTTCGGTGATCTTCATGGTTGGCCCAGGGGGGTCGATGACGTTGCTTTTGTATTCGATCCTATGATCCGCCACCTACAGCAGCGGGGCCTTGTCCCGTTGGTGGAAGCGGGATGCCATTCATGATACCCACAATGGTCCGAGCGACTGCAATGGCCTGACGTGCCTCATCCTCGGACGCATTCTCCCCTCGGTGGATAATGTGATTCCTCTTCGTATAGCTGTCCGACATTCTCGCCCAAAGGGTATCCGGTTCCTCGAACAGCGATCGGTTCGCTACGAATCGCATCCCTGCGCTCATCTTGGTTTTCAGACCCAGGTCCAGTCCTTTGAAAAAGGACTTCGCCTCTCCCCACTCTCCGGCGAGTGCTACATCGACCAGCGAATCGTACTTTCGGTTGAACACGCTATCGATCGTACTCCAGCAGAAGAGTACCGCTTCACGAAACCGGCCCTGGTGTAGCGCTCGCTCGGCATCGAGAAGGAACAACACATCGACATCGGGATCGCGGCCGGTGGCCAGTCCGTCGCGCACGCGATCGGTGAGTTGCTCTACCGTCAATGCCAGCGGGGTTGGCTCCACTTCTTTATACTTGATAGGGTCGATCCAACCGGCGGGGTCTCCGGGGCCAATCACCTCGAATCGAAACGGGCTTGCCTGCGCCCTGGTCAACTCCGAGATATCAGCCCGCTGACGAACGGAGCGATACCAGCGCAGCATTCGGTTCGTCCGGCGTAGCAGGCGGTTCGCATCCTGAACGCGCACTCCCTGTTTCTCGACAGGGTCGGGTATTTCAGCGTGTTGGAAGGTCGCCGCAACGATGGTTCGAGGGATCGTTTCATCCAAGGGAGGCGCA
The DNA here is from genome assembly GCA_025356615.1 of Planctomycetia bacterium. Classification (GTDB taxonomy): domain Bacteria; phylum Planctomycetota; class Planctomycetia; order Gemmatales; family Gemmataceae; genus JANXSH01. The sequence goes on from JANXSH010000620.1 coordinate 2,204, forward strand.
ATGATCTGGATCATTTCGCCAGCCTGAGCAGTCTGGTACTCACCCTCGGTCAACCGAAGGGCATACGGTAGCGTGATGCTGATGCGGATTGCAGGCATCGTTTCCCTCATCCTTCCAACGTTCAAGTGTACACGACCTGGAACTGGTCCGGGAACCCCTGCTCGCGGGCGTAATTCCACAGATTGCTGTAGTAAGGATCACTCGCGCTGCCCCCGTCGAGTCCGGTAGGAAACGAGACATAGGCTGTGACGACCTTGGCTCTGCGAAAAAAATCGGCCCGAACCTGCCCACGCTCGCTGATGAATGTGGTCAGGTAGGATCCGAACTCCTTCGCCGCTCCCTCGGCCAGTTGTTGGTCAGTCTGAAAAGACATTTCTCGATCTCCCTTTCAGGAGTTCCGGTGGCACGCCTTCACCTCGACGCGGATCAGTTTCGGACGATTCACCCTCTCGTTGTAATCGCCCGTATTCGTCATTCTACTTGTGCTGGCCGTAACTGCCAGCCACAGGTCAGGCCGATGATGCGTATGTCGGTGATCTTCATGACTGGCCCAGAGAGGTTCGGCGTTGGGGTCCAGGGATCTCGACGGCGTTCGTGCGCGTGATGACGTTGTTCGGCCCCATGAGGACGATTCGGGGGCGGTGGTGGCGGGCCGACTCGTCGTCCATCTGGACGAAGGTCGCGATGATGACGATGTCGCCGGGCTTGGCGAGGTGGGCCGCCGCCCCGTTGACGCACACGACGCCGGAGCCTGCCTCCCCCTCCATGGCGTAGGTCAGGACGCGCGTGCCTCGTGTCACGTTCCAGACGTGGACCTGCTCGAAGGGGAGGATTCGGGCCGCCTCCAGGAAGAGCTTGTCGAGCGTGACGCTGCCCTCGTAATCGATGTCCGCCTCGGTCACGGTCGCGCGGTGCAACTTCGACTCGAGCATCATCCGATTCTTGACCGAAGGCCGATTGACTGCACTCATCCGAATCTCTCCTCCCGCAGAATTCACCGCCCGTCTCATTTTACACGAATCGGACCTCACCGGCTCCTGGCGTCTCCGGCTCGTCTCCCGTATCCTGAGAAAAGACACCCTGTCTGAACCCCCAGGAGGCCAACCGTGTGGAAGTTCCTCTTCGCGCTCGTCGTTAGCGCCGTCGTCATCACGACGAGCGTGTACCTGTATCGCCACCGGGACGAGTTGTTCCGGCCCGACGTGCAGAAAGTGGGCGGCACGCTGATCGCCTTCGCCATCGAAGAGGGGCAGCCGGACGAGACCTATTTCACCATCATGCGCAAGCGATTCGACCCGCGCGGGAGGCTCGGCGTCGTGGTCCGCAAGGGCGAGCGGGACGAGGTCGAGATCCTCGTCCCGCAGGGGTCGGCTCATGACGACACCGTCGATCGCGTCCAGCGCCTGGCGGCTCGGCCCGGCAATTTCGGCTTCGTGCTGATCGCCAACCGGACCGTGGACGGAGAAGTAACCAAGTATGCCCATGCGACCTACGCGCCGGGGAAATCCAAGGCGCGGACCACTCCTCCCCCTCTACCAGTCAACGCGCTGGGGGGGCGAGAATTCTCTGTGACGATCTCCGGCTCCGGGCAGCGCCGGTATCGCTGGGTGCGAATCGGCGACGCGGTACTCGAATCGTTCCTCCTCGACCCGGCTTCGCTCGCGGGTGTCAATCTTGGCCACAAGCCGGACGTGGAGCGCTCCTTACGAACGGGATCGCTCCTGTCCACCGCCGGGAATCCCGACTCCTTGTTCCTCGTAGCCCAGATGCCCGAGGTGACGGACCCGGTCTATTTCCTACTCGTGGGCGACGACTCCGACATGCAGGCTCTCACGACGAAGCAAATCCGCTCGGCGGAACTGAGCCAGGAAGGCCGCAGCATCAACACGATTCGCCTCCAGTTAGAGCCGGAAGGTGCCACGCGACTTTCTACCATGCAGAATCAGCGCGCTTATCTGCCGTCCGCCCTTCCCCGATCCATGATACGATCCTTCAGCGGTCCGTCCTTCGCCCTCGTCATCGACGACCGGATCGTCACGTTGGCGAACCTCGAATTGGTCCGCCGACTGGAGGCCAACATGACCCTCGGGTCGAGTGGAGAAGACGTGGAAGACCTGGTGTGCCTGCTGCGTGGCCCACTGCCGGGCGTCCGGTTGAAGGCGAAGCCGACGCGAGTCGAAGCTCTCGAACCTCGGAGGTGAGTCCTGATCGATCCGTCCATGCGATCCGCATTGCTCGCCCAGATGCCCACATGCAGCATTCCATAAAACTACCCCGACGATAGCCCCACCTGTTGCCCAGCCGTATCATCGATGGAGAACCCGGCTCGTTGACCGCTGGAGGCAAGGACATATGAGCGGATCGCGCGAGGCGTTCCTCGGGCGCGTGCGGGAGGCGGTCGCCGAGGGCAACCGTGCCGGTGGTGTACTGCCGTTGCCGGCACGCGGCGGCGTCGGCTACCAGGGCGCGGGGGGTGATCCCGTCGGACGGCTGAGGGACGAACTCATCGCCGCTGGCGGTCGGATGCACGTCGTCGAAGACGAAGCTCGGGCGGTTTCACTGATCCGGCTACTCCTCGAGGACAGCAAGGCGGAGCGCGTGTTGCTCGGCTCGGGGACACTCCTCGACAAGCTCGACCTCCGAACCCGACTATCGCCCGCGTTCACGGTCCTTCACGTCGCGGCCCTGTCGCCGAGTGAAGACCGGCAGGCGTTCTTCGATGCGGACGTGGGCGTCTCGGGGGTCGATTTCGTCGTAGCCGAGACGGGGACGATCGTGCTTTCGACCGGGCCGGACCAGCCGCGTTCGCTGAGCCTGCTGGTGCCGGTACACATTGCGGTCGGCTGGCGCGAGCAGATCACGCCGGACCTGTTCGACTTGTTCGACGCCGTCGGGAAAGCCGGATTGCCTGCCTGCCTCTCACTCATCACGGGGCCGAGTAAGACGGGCGACATCGAGCTGAAACTTGTGACGGGAGTCCACGGCCCCGGCGTCGTCCACCTGGTTCTGATCGCGGGACGCCGTTCCTGATCACGAGGCCGCCAACTCGAGACGCATCGAGCCGTGTATCCCGCGCGGGAAGATGCGGACGCTCTCGCCCGTGCGCGGGGTCTCCTGGGCGCCCCGCAACGCCTGGATGAAGGCCTTGCAACTGGGCCAGCGTGCGCTGGGATGGGGGTGAAGCGCCCGTGCGAGGACCAGAACTTCTTTATCGCGCATCTTCGCGAGATCGACGGGGATTCCCGCCGGGGGTCCATTCCCCTGCTCGCTTCCGAAGAAGGGGCGGTCGCCCATCACCATCTTGCAGAACGTCACCGCCAGGGCGTATTGGTCCGTGCCGGGGGCGGCGGCCCCGTTGAAGAGTTCGGGCGCGGCGTAAGGGTACGTCCCTTTCCATCCGCGGTGCATGTGCCAGCCGGAGCCGGCACAGAGGCCGAAGTCCGCCACCTTGAGTCGGTGTCCGACCAGGAGCAAGTTGCTGGGCTTGACATCGCAGTGTTGCAATCCGCGACTCCCCGTGGAGTTGGTCAACTTCGCGGTCCCGAGGAAGTCGAGGGCGGAGGCGGCCTGGTCCAACAGGTCGAGGGCGTGGTCCGGAGGCATGTTACCGTTGGTCTTCTCGCTGTAGCTACGGTGCAGGTCGTCCAGACTGCCGTCGGCCAACTCCATCATCAGGATGAGGTACTTACCCCAGGAGTGGACGCCAGTAAGCGGGATGATGTGGGGGTGGTTCAGCCCCGTGAGCGATCGCAGGAGTTTGACCTCGCCCGCGATCATGCCGGGCGAGTGCTTGCGGCAGTCGAGGAATTTGAAGGCAAGTTTTTTCCCCTCGGCGGATTGCGCCTCCCACACCTCGCTCGATGCGCCAGCTCCCAGGAGGTGGGTCAGCGTGTAGCCGGGGACAGGTTTCGCACCCGCTTCGATAGTCACGAACCACCTCATGCGCAAAAGAAAGTAAGCCGCCCTCTTCGTTTCCGAAATCGGGAAGAGGAGAACCTGCCCGAAGGACGACGCGAGATCGTGCAAGCATAGGTCGTGGCTGGGCCAGGTCAAATCTCGGCAGGCGAATTCATCCCTCGGGTGACTCGCTTCGCTCGGGTGACAAGGTGAGTCGGTGACACGGTGACAAGGTGACAAGGCAGAAGACATGGGGTTCATTCGCTCCCTTGTCAGGCGGATTTTGACCCTCAACATTGGCGGGATCGAGGTGAGCTTGAACCGGTGAGTAGTGGCCGAGGAGCGGCGTGGTTTATTTCGTCGGGCGTCAGAAGTTGGGT
>JANXSH010000642.1 GCA_025356615.1 Planctomycetia bacterium
CGTCGGCGCAGGGAATCAGCCCGCGCGCGGCCAGGATGTCCGTCCGGCACACGCCCGCGAGTGCGACGCGAATCCGCACCTGCGATTCCGTGGGTTCGGTGCGAGGCACCCGGCAGACCTGGACCCGAGAGCCTGAGCGCCTGATCGCACACATTTCGACCATGACGAACACCTTCCCGCCTGGTTAGCCTTGATTGCGCACCTGGCTCGAGGCAAGGTCCACATCTTGCCAAGCAACGCCGAGCGATGGCGCTCCCCACGGGTAGCCCGCTCAGGGTTTCATCTTCACGCTGATCAGTTCTACCTTGAATGTAGTCTTGCCATCTACCTTGTGGGGAACAGGGCGGAAGACGGTTGTCTCGATCTTGTCCTCGTCGAACGGCTGGCGCAGCACCTTTTCGACGTAGCGACGCTCCATTTGGAACAGCTCATCCTCGAGTTTCTCAGGCATGAAGGCGAGGAACCGTTTGGGGGTTTTCGGCAGTCGGAGGCCCAGCGCGGCCATGACATCCTTGACGGAATCCTCTTTGTCGTCGATCCAGAAGATCCGCTGAATCTTCGTCAAGTCCTCGTCCTTCAGTTTCGCCTTGCCTGGGCGCAGGTCGCGAATGACTTGGTAGGTCGGCTCCGCTCCTTCCTCCTCCTTCACGGGGATCGCGAGGATGGCACCCAGGCCGTGCAACTGGGCCAGGTATTCCGGCCCGCTGGTGGCGGTAAATCGCATGTGCCAGCGGAGATTGCGTTTCTCGCGCTTGCTCAGCTTGACCTTGCCGACTTCGGGTTGAGGATTCTTGCCGGCCCCAGATCCTTTCTCTTCCGCGTCAGGCTTGGCGTTCACTCCCTCCGCAATGTTGCCCCGAATGCGATCTTCGAGACGGGCGAACTTCTGCTTTACCGAATCGGGAACGGACATGGGCCAGTCTCTGGCGAGACCCGACTGGGTGTCATCCGGGCGCTCCGCCCTATCTTCGGTCGGACCAGAGGCACCCTTGTCGCCCTCGCCTCGCTGGCCTCTGGGCGAGCCGAGGGCGGGGAGATTCGGCTCGGGCGGCAGCGATTGCATCGCCTGGGAGGATGGCGAGGAAAGGCATATACCGAATAGAAGTACGCCGCTGGTAAGGGCGTACAAAGTCACGAGCCTCATCGATAAAGATTGCGATTCGACCTTCCCGACTACAGAGTGAGATGAGGGCCGCTCTACCATGATCTTGTGCCTCCGCATTGGGATAAACCATTTGGCTAAAACAGATTAGATAGCACGCGATGATCTCGTTGTCTACACAGGGTGCGCGATCAAGGCTAGAATAGACCCGACGCCCACGCTCCCGATGGAACTCCGCTCATGCCCGATGCCGCACCCGCCGACTGGTGGCAGACCGTCTACAATGACATCGTCGCCGATTTGCTCCTCGTCCGCAAGGACGGGGACGAACTTCGCGCCACGATTCGTTTCCTCCTCGATGCCGCCGACCTCTCGCCGGGGGATCGCGTCCTCGATCAGGGTTGCGGCATCGGCAGTCTATCGCTCCCCCTGGCGCGGGCCGGGTTGCGCGTCATCGGCATCGACCAGGCCGAGACGTACATCGCGCGGGCGAACGCGCAGCGGGAAAGCGCCTCCTGCGAATACTACGTCGCCGACGCGCTTTCGTATCGCGCGAATCCGCCGGTCGATGTCGTCCTCAACTGGAATACGAGCTTCGGCAACGCGGACGAGGCGCGGAATCGGGAGATGCTCCTCCGCGCGTTCGAGTCGCTCCGGCCCGAAGGTCGAATCGTCCTCGACTACCAGCACGTCGCGCGGGTGATGCACCAGTTTCGCGGGGCGTTCGTCCAGCGCCTCCTCGATGATCGAGGCGAAACGCTGTTGCTCCGCGAGAGCGAACTGGACCTCGCGGAGGGCAGCCTGCGCCAGCGCTGGACGATCGTCCTCCCCGAGGGCCGGACTTCGGTCCGGCATACCGCCATCCGGCTCTACCTCCCGCACGACCTCGCCGCTATGCTGACAGGAGTGGGGTTCACGGAGGTTCGCTTCTTTGGCGGCGTGCGCGGCGAAGCGCTCGCCATCGACTCGCCCCGCTGCATCCTCATCGCCCGGAGGCCCGGCCCATGATGCTCCGCTCGGATCTGCCCGCGTCGAATGACGACCTGCGATCCGCCCTCTACGCGGGCGACGTGTTCCGCCTCCCGCCCAGCGACGCCTCCCGGCACGTCGTCGCCGCCTCGGTCGAGGCCGTCGAAGGCGAACTCGGGACGGACATGCGCCACGCGCAATTCCGTCTAGGCGACGAGGACTTCTTCGCCGCCGTGGGACGACTGCGCAAGCAGCTCTACACCACCGAGCCGTTCCACGACCTCCTCCGGCAGATGCTGCGCGACGCCGGATTCGACCCGGCTCGGGTCGCGTTCGACCCCTTCCGGCTGCGCGTCGTCGCCCACAAGGGTTTCGAGAACTCCCGCGCCGCCCCGATCTACTACGCCCACCGGGACACCTGGTACGCCCATTCCCAGGCCGAGATCACCTGGTGGATCCCCCTGCACGATGTCACCGAGGCGGAGACGTTCGCCTTCTACCCCGACTGGTTCGCCCGCCCCGTGGGCAACAACTCCGAGGAGTTCGACCACGACCGATGGACGAAGCACGGCCCGAGCCTGCGCATCGGCTGGCAGGACGCCCGCCACGGCGCGAGCCACCTCTACCCCGGCCACGTCGGCGACCTGGAGCCGGGCACCGTCGTCTCGTTCGCGGCGAAGGAGGCCGAGGTAGTCCTCTTCGCC
>JANXSH010001038.1 GCA_025356615.1 Planctomycetia bacterium
CCGCCGCGAAGAGCTTCTTCAGGGCGCTGACCTCGTAGCGCGTCCCCGGCAGGTCTTGCCAGTTCGTGCTATCCCGGCTCGCGAGAAGCTTGTCCGTCTTCCGCTGCTCCGCCAGCGCCTTCGGGGCCGATTCGGGTGCCACGGCGACGCCGAGCTTGCCTGCGGGCACCGAGAGCGTCATCTCCTTGGCCTTCACCGCGTCCCGCTCCAACCGCCACACCCGAAGCCGGGCCTCTACTTTCGTCACGTCGATGGCCTTTTGCAAGTCCGCCAGGGTGTTCAACTTCGTCTCGCCGTAGATCAACACCACGTCGCCCGTCCTCAGCCCGCTCTTGGCCGCGACGGACCCCGGCAACACCGCCGTGAGAAGCACCCCACCCGGAGGCAACGGCAACTCCGGCTGGTCGGGGTAGCGGAAGTTCGGATCGCCCAGCGCGACCAGTCCCGTGTTCTTCGACTTCGCCTGCTGCTTCAGGTACGCGAACATCGACGCCGACGGCGCGTAGCTGACCGTAAAGCCGTCCGCGATCACCTCGACCGGGACGCCGTCCATCGCGGTGGAGGGCAGGACGATGAGTTGCTTCACGCCCTCGAGATGTTTGTCGAGGGGGGCGAGTCTCTGGGCGCGGAGCCTCTGGGCGAGATCGGCCCAATCGGCGGAAGTCTGGATCAGCGCATTGCGCATCTTCGCAGGGAGTTCGTCGTCGGCGGCGGTCCAGGCGTTCTTGGCCCCGGTGCCGGGGAGGCGGACCCAGACTGGGTCGCCCTTCGCTTTGAGGAGGATGGCCCAGTGATCGCCGTTGGGGTCGGCGGCTTTGGGGTGGCCTTCGCGGTCGAGCCAACCGAGGAAGGCCGCGTCGGGTGGGAGTGCCTTTTGGAGCGTAGCAATGTCGAAGACTTTACCTTCGACCGGGCCGTACTTCGTCTCCAGTTCACGTCCGAGATCGGCTAGCGCATCCTGCTGCTTGCGGAGTTGTGTCAGGAGGCTCTCGCGGTCAGCTTCCTCCGCCGCGCCGGGCTTTTTGATCGCCGCGAACTTTTCCAGTCGGCCCTCGATTCGACGGAGGTCGGCGAGGAGCATCGATTGTCTTAGTCGATCCGACTCGGGGCGCTTGATGCGTGCGTCGAAGTCGTCGCCGGTGCCGCGACCGAGTGATTCCTCGAAGCGTGTCCAGGCAGCGGGGTGCTTTTCGTTCCGGGCAATCAAGGCGGCCAGCAGAGGCAACGGGGAGCGGTCTCCGGTGACGGTGGCACGCTCCAACCCCGTGGGGGTGATATGCAACCGGGTTTGTGCGAAGATATCCGCAGCCTTCGCCGCCGCGTCCTCGGCCAGTTTGTACTTCCCCAAAGCGGTCTGATTGGCGGCCAGTCTGAGGTAGCTTGTCGCCGTACTGGGGTGCTTGTCATCGAGTGCCTTCCGATTGATAGCCAGCGCCTTGAGGTAACCGATTTCCGCGTCCTTGAACTTCCCCTGAGCCTCTTGATTAGCGGCCACATTGCCGTAACTTCTGGCAGTGAAGGGGTGACCCTCGCCGAGTAGTGTTCGGCGGATAGCCAGTGCCTTCAGGTAGCCCACTTCTGCCTCCTCGAGTTGCCCTTGGTCCTCCTGGTTCCCGGCCAAATTGTTGTAACTCGTAGCCGTGGCAAAGTGCGATTCGCCGAGTATCTTGCGATTGATGGCTAGCGCCTTACGCAACCCCTCCTCCGCTTCTTTGTGCTTCCGTTGGGAGACTAGGTTATGAGCTAGATTGTTGTAGCTTAAAGCCGTTGATGGGTGCTCTTCGCCGAGTACCTTACGTTTGATCGTCAGAGCCTTCGAGTAGCCAACCTCCGCTGCCTTGTAGCTCCCTTGGGAGTTCTGGTTATAGGCAAGATTGTTGTAACTCAAGGCTGTGTGAGGGTGTTCCTCCCCGAGAACCTTGCGATGGATCGCCAGCGATTTGAGGAAGTTCTCCTCCGCTTCCGTGAACTTTCCCTGGGCATTCTGGGTATAAGCCAGATTGTTGTAGCTCTGAGATGTCATCGGGTGCTCTTCGCCGAGAACTTTGCGACGGATCGTTAGTGCTTTGCGATGACCCACTTCAGCCTCTTTGTACTTCCCTTGGGAGTTCAGGTTATAGGCCACATTGTTGTAACTCAACGCCGTGGAGGGGTGCGCTTCCCCGAGAATCTCGAGCCGGATCGCTAACGCTGTCCGGTGACCGACCTCTGCCTCCTTGTATTTCCACTGAGCGTCCTGGTTATTGGCGAGGTTGTTATAGCTCATGGCGGTGGTTGCGTGCTTCTCCCCCAGTACTTTGCGATTGATTGTCAAAGCCTTGGACAATCCCTGCTCCGCTTCCTCGTACCTACCCTGAGCGTTTCGGTTCATGGCTAAATTGTTGTAGTTCCGGGCCGTGTCGGAGTGTTCCTCCCCGCGGAGCTTGACACAGATCGCCAGCGCTTTGCTGAGGCCCACCTCTGCCTGCTTGTACCTCCCCTGTGAACCGTGGTTCGCGCCCACATTGCTGTAACTCGTGGCTGTGTCAAGGTGTTCTTCGCCGAGTACCTTGCGGCGGATCGTAAGTGCTAAGCGATAGCCGATCTCCGCCTCCTTGTACTTCCCTTGGGCGTTCAAATTAGAAGCCACCAGGTTATAGCTCGTGGCCGTGTCGGGGTGTTCTTCACCAAGGGCATCTCGACAGAACTCTAGAAGCTGTTTACGCATCGGCAGGGCGGTTGTGTGATTTCCTTTCTCCTCCAAGAGGTAAGCTTGCTTACGCACAGCCAGATTATCGACATAGGCGTTGCGTTTTTCCTCCGGTGCCGCCTGTAACTTCACAAGCGCGACGACATGGAATCGAGCATCCACCGCCTGCCAATGGTCCTTGCCCTGTTTTGCCTCGCGCATCGCCGCCAATTCTTTCGCTGCCGTAGTGGCGTCAGACCACTGATTCGCCAACATCGCCTCATTGATGCGAGCTTTTAACTTCGCCGCCTTCTTGGCGTCATTGCCTTGGAGCATCCGCTGCCACGCGGGTTTGCCCTCCTTCGGCTCGGCCTTCTTCCCCTCGTCAGCCAGCGCGATTGCCACCAGCAGCAGCATCGCCACGCCCAGTCCACACCAGACCTTTTCTGCGCGCATGGTCCATCCTCCGCGTCACTTCGCCTCGGTCACCGCGAACCCGGTCAGTCCCACTTCGTCCACCCCCGGTCGATCCTGCCACCACTTCAGAAGACGCTCCACGGGAGCGACCCCCAGCGCAGCCGCACCAGGTCCGCGCACATCGGGGTCGGTCTCGGTGGCCGCGTGCAGGTCGCCCTCCGTCTTCCGCCACACCGTTCCCTCTCCCCCCGCCGTCTTGGTCCACGGCGCGATGCCGTGCTTGTTCTTCCACTCCGCGTAGGAGGGCAACGGCTCTTTGCTAACCACGGTCAGGAAGACGTGCAACCCGACGCCATCATCGAGGGCGTATTCGTCGCGAACCCCCACTGGCGGGTATTGTAGCTTCGCCGATTCCTGCGGCGACTGTTTCTCGTCGGCTGGGTCGAGCAGGTACTCCTTCCCGTTCGGAGCGTAGGCGATTAGATAGCCGTAAGCGGGATATGAAAGCGTGACGGACACCGTGGCCCGGTCACGGAGACGGGCCGAGAAGCTTCCGAAGCCCATCCGCTCCCGCTTGCCTGCATTATCACCTTTCCGCTCAGTGTGAGTCACGTCGAAACGCAGCACCGTCGGCTTCCCCAGCACACCAGGAGGCTCCTGGGGGACCACATCGACCCCCGGCGGCTTCGGCAACGCGAACGCGACAGTGAGCGCCACCCCGGCCAGGAGCGCCACCACTCCTGCCGTGATCCAGACCCGGCGTCGCGGTCGCGGCGGAATCGGCAACGGTAGACTATCCTTCACGGCCATCGCCTTCAGTGCATCGGCCACCTCGATCGGTGTCGCTGGGCGGTCCGCAGGCCTCTTCGCCAACAGCCACGCCACCAGTGCGGCCACATGGGCAGGCACATCGGCCCGCAGCGTGCGGACATCGGGCGCGGGCGTCATCTCCTGGGCCTTCATCTTCGCGTAGATTCCCTCGATGTCGCCGAATGGCGCTCGCCCGGTCAGAAGGTGGAACAGGGTTCCTCCCAATGCGTAGAGGTCCGCCCGGATGTCCACCGTCGCGGCGTGGGCGATCTGCTCAGGGGCCATGTAGTCCGGTGTGCCCATCCCTTCGCCGGTGCGGGTGCCGCCCTCTGTCGTGTCCTTGGCCTGCCACCGGGCCAGCCCCAAATCGAGGATCTTGACCGTCCCCTCCGGCGTGCGCATCACGTTGCCCGGCTTCAGGTCGCGATGCACCAGGCCGCGCTCGTGCAGGTATTGCAAACCCAGCGCTACCTGTCGCGCCAGACCACATGCCTCGGCGATGTCGAGCGGGCCACGTCCTTTGACATACTTGTCCAGGTCGTGCCCCTCGATGAGCTTCATCACGAGGTAGATCGTGCCGTCGATCTCCCCGGCGTCGGACGCCTCCACGAGGTTCGGGTGGTCGAGCTGGCCGAGCGCCTTCATCTCGCGCACGAAGCGATCGACGGCGGCCGGCGCGTGCGCCCTGCCCGGCAGGATCAGCTTGAGCGCGACGAGCTTGCCGAGTCGGCGATGGCGGGCCTTCCACACCTCTCCCATGCCCCCCGCTCCGATGCACTCGAGCAGATCGTATTCGCCGAGTTGCCGGAGGACTCTCGGAGAGGCCGAGTCCTGGGAAGGAAGCTCGGCCTGGGGCGGGAGCGTGACCAAGGAGTCGCCCGGCGCGACCGTCTCGAAGACTCGATAGGCATCGCGAGCCTCGACGACGGCCTGAGCCACCGCGAGCCATTCCCCGGTGTCGTCCGCCAATTGCGGGAATCGTCCGGCATACTCCTCCGCCGAGGGCCGCTCGCCCAGCTTCAGCCGCCATTCCAGCTCGATGCGCACCAGCTCGCTCGTCAGGGCGGGGCGAACGCGCGGCTCGACCTGGCCGAGGTGTTCCTCGATCGCCGTCCGGGTCTTTTGCCGCCACGCCGACTCGAAGGAATCGCAGGCCGCGTCGATTCGTCGCCATTCGTCTAGTGATAGAACCTGCACGCTCATAGCTCACCCTCGTCTACTCGTCTTCTATCCCCTCCGATTCCCATCCGCGACGAATCGCGACACCGATTTTCCCGATTCATCCCAAGTCGTCCGCCAGCCAGATCATGCGAATCCGCTCCCGGCGACGCTCCACGGTGCGGACGCTGCACTCGAGCCGGTCGGCGATCTCGGCGGGCGACCAGCCGGCCATCAGCTCGACGGCGACGGGGCGCAGGTCGTCCGCGAGGCGCTCGAGCAGATGACGCAGTTCGTCGTTGACTTCCGCCACGAGCGCCGGGTCCGGCTCATCCCCGGCCAGCCGATCGAGGTCGGCGGACGGCAGGTCGAAGAGGTCCTGGGCCGAGACTGTGTGGCGAAAGTCGCGTCGTCCCCGAGACTCGTCCCGGCCCAGTCGCCGGGCCTGGTTCAGAGTGATCGCGAGCAGCAAGCGCCAGAGGTCGTCGCGCCGGGTCAGGTCCGGGTGTCGGCCCGCCTGGATCGCCCGGCAGAACGCCGCGAACGCGAGCGCCGCCACGTCCTCGGCAGAGGCCCGCAACGCACCGGCCAGCCGTTGACGAGCCAGCTCGACGAGCCGGGCGTGGTAGCGCTCCCAGAGGGGGCGCGCGGCGGCCCCGTCGCCGTCGCGGAGACGCCGAATCCAGGTCGATACGGACGACGGCGAGGTCATACGGGCGGCCCCACGACGGCTCGAAAGAGGAGTGCCGTTACGATAGGCACGACGGGGCCGAGCGGAAAGGGGGATTCAGCTCAAGATCCCCTTGACCACCTTGCCATGCACGTCGGTGAGCCGGAAGTCCCGGCCCGCGTGACGGAAGCTCAGTTTCTCGTGATCGAATCCGAGCAGGTGCAAGATGGTCGCCTGCAAGTCGTGGACATGCACCGGATCCTTGGTGACGTGGAACCCGAGGTCGTCGGTCTCGCCGAACACCTGCCCCTTGCGGAGGCCGCCGCCGGCCATCCACATCGTGAACGCCTGCGGGTGGTGGTCGCGGCCCAGGCTCCGGCCCAGAGCCGCGTTGGATTCGATCATCGGCGTCCGCCCGAATTCGCCGCCCCAGATGACCAGCGTGTCGTCGAGCAGCCCGCGCCGCTTCAGGTCGAGGACCAGCGCGGCGCTCGCCTGATCGGTCGTCTTGCAGTTGCCCTTGTGGTTGCCGACGAGGTCGGAGTGGGCGTCCCACCCTTCGTGGTAGACGTTTACGAATCGCACCCCGCGCTCGATCATGCGGCGGGCGAGCAGGCAGCCGCGGGCGAAGGACGGCTTGTCCGGCTCGCAGCCGTACAGGGCCAGCGTCTCCTTCGTCTCCTTGCGGAGGTCCATCAGCTCGGGGGCCGACGACTGGAGGCGGAAGGCCATCTCGTAGGACGCCATGCGCGTCTTGATCTCCGGGTCGCCGTCGCGCTCGAGGCGCATTTGGTTGAGCGAGCCGACCAGGTCGAGCGAGTCGCGCTGGAGCTTCGCGTCGATGCCCTTGGGGCTGGCCACGTTGAGGATCGGCTGGCCCTGGTTGCGCAGGCGGACGCCCGAGTAGACCGTCGGCAGGAAGCCGCTGGACCAGTTGGCCGACCCGCCACTGATGCCCCCGCCCGTCGAGAGGACGACGAAAGCGGGCAGGTCTTTCGACTCGGACCCCAGTCCGTAGACGGCCCACGACCCGATGCACGGCCTGCCCGGCTGCGAGAAGCCGGTGTTGAGGAAAATCTGTGCCGGGGCGTGGTTGAACTGGTCGGTCTTCACCGAGCGGATCAGGCAGAGTTCATCGACCACCTTGGCGAGGTGGGGCAGCACCTCGGCGGCGATCTCGACGCCGGACTTGCC
>JANXSH010000694.1 GCA_025356615.1 Planctomycetia bacterium
CGGGGGGGAGTCGATCGAGTTGGAGAACCGGCGGGTCGCCCTTGCGAGGCGCTGGCAACGTGGCGGGGAAGCTGCCGGTGAGCAATTCGTGGTAGATCAGAGCGAGGCTGTACTGGTCGCTCCGCGCGCTCGGCTGGGAGCCGGTCAGTTCCGGGGCCGCGTATCGCCCGCCGAGCGACGCGAGGCCATGCCCCGCAGGCTGCCAGACGAGTTGCGACAGGCCGAAGTCGGCGACGGCGATTCGCCCCTCGTCGAGGACGAGGGAACGCGGGCCGAGCGCGAGGTGGAAGTAGCCGCCGTTCGTCGCGAGGTGATTCAGCCCCTCGGCGACGAGGCGGAGGTGGCCCAGCAGGTCGAGCCGGGGGATGCCGGGCAGACCTTGGCCCAACGAATCGATGAGGATCTCGCGCAGGTTGCGGACGCCCGGCGGAGTGGACAGCACGAGCCGACCGGGGCTGTGGTGCAAGATGTCGATCGGCAGGAGTAGCGGGTGGCGGAGGTTCTGGAGGCGGCCGATCGACTCGTCGCCCGGCCCCCGACAGCCGAACAGCACCTTGACGAGGCGCGTCGCGCCCTGGGCGTTGGTCGCGCGCCAGACTTCGCTCAACGGCGTGCGGCTAACGAGGTCGCGTACCTGGATGCCGCCGAGGACTTCCGGGGGCAGCGATGGCGGGCGGACCGTGGGCACCCGCGAGCGCGGGGTGCGGGCGGTGGGGTTGCGCTCGGTATCGGCGGTGTTGACCGGGACACTTGTGACGATGGTCGAGCTGACCACCTCGGTCTCGCCCGACGCGAGGGCGTTGACGAGGTCGCTGCACGAGGGGAAGCGGTCGTCGGGATCCTTGGACAACGCCCGCGCGACGATCGCGGCATCGGCCTGGGAGAGGCTCGCGAGGTCCGGCACGCCCTGCGTGTGCTGCATCAGGAGTTGGCGCGAGTTCTTGCCGGTGAACGGGAGTGTCCCCGTCAACAACTCCTGGAACACGATCGCGAGGCTATACTGGTCGCTGTGCCGGCTGATCCGGCCCTGGAAGACCTCCGGCGAAGCGTACAGCGGCGTGACGGCCCCCGGCGCGGTGTGGCCGGTGTTCGTGGTCAGCGTGTTGACCAGCCCGAAGTCGCCGACCTTGACATGGTTGGAGACGAGGAAGAGGTTGCGCGGCTTGATGTCGAGGTGCTGGAGTTCGTGCCGGGTGTTCATCACGTCGAGGACCTCGGCGGCCTCGCGGAGGTAGCGCAACAGGGCGTCCCGCGCGATGCCGACCTTCCCGGCGGCGCGCTGGGCGTCGAGGACATCGGCGAGGCTCTTGTCGGCCAGTTCCATGACGATGACGAGGGAGCGATCGACGATCTCGACCCGCTCCATCGTGAGCATGAACGGGTGGCGAATCGCCTTGACGTGCTGGATGGCCCTCAGTTCTTCGTCTGCGGGGGCGTCGTTGTTGTCCAGAATGTGCATCCCGCCGGTGACGAACTTGATCGCCTTCAGCAGGCCGCCGGGGGCCTCGCACTTCCAGACCTCGCCGAATCCGCCACGCCCCAACGGCTCGATTAATCGATAGCCTGGGATCGGCTCGGTGTTCGGCAGGTGTTGGTATTCGAATTCTTCCATCGGATGAGCGCCGGTCGCGTGGCGGGGTCGAGTCGAATCGATGTTTCGTAGGGATACTCTCTATCGTAGTCCATGAATCACCCCCCGTCCAACAGAGTTGCCGGGAACGGACCCGACATCCGACCCGCTACACGGATCTGTCATCGAATCCGAGGGGTCGTCCGTGATGCCGTCGAGGCGCGAGCGGGTAGAGCCGCCTCCACGATCACCCAGGCATTCTGCGTCGACGGGCCAAGAGCGTCAGGCCGGCCCCCACGCCCGCCAGGACGAGGGTGCCAGGCTCGGGGGCGGTTACGGGATGGAACTCAGTGAGGAACGAGCCTGCGCTCACGAGTGTATGACTCTGGTCTGCCGCCACGAACGACACCCCAACGTACCCTCCTATGAAACGGTACCGGGAGAGGTCCGTGGGCAGCGCCTCGCTCACGGACGGCCACTCCAGGGACAATTCCAGCCCAAAATACCCCGTGGCGGGCTGGCCGAAAATACCAGGGTCGCGCGCAGCCGTCCGAAAGAAGATCGGCACTCGCTGCAACGGGACTCCGCCGGGGTAGACGAAAGGAGGGGGGAGGTGGATGGTCAGGTTGGCGGACGGAGGCGAAGTGAAAGTGAAACCTCCCATTTCGAGCGTGAAGCCGCCGGGGGAAGTCGATTCCATCGAGGGGGGAAGCCCACGCCCCACCCAGATCGCCGCCGGGTCGTAGGTGATGACGCCCGAGACGGGCGTGCCCAAGACGTTACCTAGCAGAGCCGAGGCCGGTCCGAACGGACCTTCGGCAGGCCCCGCGAACGCGAAGGTCACTAACTCAGCACGGGCAGACCCCGCCAGGGCGAAGAAGGCCGTGAGGGCGATCATGCAGCGAACCATAGGAAGTTCCTTGGGCAGTGGACGAGAGAGGCGCGAGGATGATACCTCTTCTGCGGCCCGCCGACTATAGCAGTGCCCTCGCCCGATGGCATTTCGCGAGAACTCTCAGATCCTCCTTGCCAGGTTCCCCGTCGCCCGCTACTCTGAGAAAGAGATTTCCTGTCGTCCCGAGATGTGACAATCCCATGGCTCAGTCATCCAGCTCCAGCCAGCCATTCGTGGTCGAACGTCACGGAGACGTGGCCATCATCACGCCGTCGCCCGAAGTCGAGCGGATGGCCGAAAACCAGATGGAACAGGCCGCCCAGGTGGTCCTGGCTCCCTTGCGCGACGACCCGCCGACCGGCCTCATCTTCGACCTCAGCAAGGTCGATTACGTCGGCTCGGTCTTCCTGTCGTTCCTCCTCCGCTGTCACAAGCGGGTCAAGGAACACGGGTGCGAGGTCTTCGTCGCCGGTGCCTCCGCGAAGGCCCGCGAACTCCTCCACATGACCGCCCTCGACACCCTGTGGGCACTCTACAACACGCGCAAGGAAGCCATCGCGGCCCTGACCGTCGATTGACTCTTCCGCACGCCCGCGCGATCGGCCCGTGGCTCAGGCCCTTCGGCCCGTGGGCCTCTTCGCGCCACCTCTTCTCTCCCGGAGATCGGACCGATGACCCAGCCCCGGCGTGGCGTAGGCCGACCGCCCTTCCAGCAACTCCACGACGATACCACTCCCGAGGATCGCCCCCAGGTCTCCGCCGAGCAACTCGCTGGCCAGATCCGCGAGACCGCCGACAAGCTCCTCCGCGACAAGGCGTCGCGCGGCGACATGAAGCTCATCAACACAGCACTCAAGGAGCTGCGTTTCTGCTTCAAGGTGATGGCCCCGCTCAAGAACCGGCCCAAGGTCACGGTCTTCGGCTCCGCCCGCCTCCCTCCGAGCGACCCGAGCTATCAAATCGCCGTCGAGTACGGGCGACGCATGGCCGAGGCGGGCTACATGGTCATCACCGGGGCGGCGGCGGGCATCATGGAGGCTGGCCACGTCGGCGCGGGCAAGGAGAACTCGATTGGCATCAACATCCTCCTGCCCTGGGAGCAGCACGCCAACTCGATCATCGATGGCGACGCGAAGTTGATGCACCTCAAGTATTTCTTCACCCGCAAGCTCCTCTTCGTCAAGGAAGCCTCCGCCGTCGCGCTGCTGCCGGGTGGCTTCGGCACGCAGGACGAGGGGTGGGAGGTTCTCACCCTCGTCCAAACGGGCAAGAGCCATCTCTTCCCCATCGTCATGCTCGACGCGCCCGGCAGCGATTACTGGACGCGCTGGCAAGACTACGTCACGGGCGTGCTACTCGCGCGCAAGCTCATCAGCCCGGAAGACCTATCCCTTTACCGGATAACGACCTCCGTCGATGAGGCCGTCGAAGAAGTGCTGCGATTCTACCGCGTCTACCACAGCATGCGCTACATCGGCCGCGACCTCGTTCTGCGGTTGCGCAAGCCCTTGCCCGAGACGCTCCTCGCCACCCTCGCGCAGGATTTCGCCGACATCGTAGTCAGCGGCACCTTGACCCAAGGCCCCGCCTCGGCCATCGAAGGGGACGAGTTGCCGGAACTGACCCGCCTCCGGCTGCACTTCAACCGCCACAGCATGGGCCGGTTGCGCCAACTCGTCGATCGGATCAATCGGGAGGAGTAAAGAGAAGCGAATCAGACTAGGGTTTAGGAGTTATTTTATCGGCGCAAACCCAAGCCGGCAAAGGAGGAACGATATAGTCTCCTTGCCAAGTCTTTGAAAAACGTGCCCTCAGCGAAGCAGTTTGCGTCGATCCACGCTTACTGAACAAACGCT
>JANXSH010000713.1 GCA_025356615.1 Planctomycetia bacterium
GGGGGGGAGGGGTCGTGCGGCAAAGAGGGACTGCCAGACGGCGGAACGACGGTCCGCCGTGTCAGATGGGATGTCTTGGCGTTTTTTGGTCTAGACAACGGGGTCCACTATAGAGTGGTGAATGTGGTAAAATGAAAATGGGACAGGAAGCCACTCGCAATCTAGCAGGTATCGCCTGTGTACGATTTCTTGGCATCACGAGACCCGGAGAATGGTCAGGTTCGCAATGTGCGTGAACGATTGCAAGCGATGCTTCCCCTGGGAACGCCTGTCGAAACTAATGTTTCGGTCGTCGATTCTTCGACGGGTGGAAAGTTGACCGACTTCGATGTTTTGGTCAATTCGCGTGTGATCGTTTTGATGAAAAGAGGACGAAACTCCGGCCAAGGTCAACTTGCTCAGGCCGAGACATTTCTGGCCTTCGATCGAAACGGCCATCCCAATCCATTGATACATGAGACGAACCCCAATGCCCTGCCAGTGGTCGTTTATGTCACCCACCTTGGCCCTCATGCTCGTCGGGGACTCGAGTCGGTTGGGATCCTCACTTTCGGAGGGGGTTCCTCTTCGACACTTCGACAAGCGGAGTTCCAACAGTTCTTGCGTGTTATCGTCATTCTGGCCACTTCGCCTTCCAATCCTTCTTCCCCATGAGGTGTATGATGGAGTCCTTGTTTTATTGCACGCCGAGACGAGTCCATCTCTCTACTCTCGTCGAACGCCTCATGGCCCTCGATCTAATCGATTCGATCAACCGCATCGGCCCCATGAAAGCGACCGTGTACCGAGCCGAGACTTGGTTCACCCTTTCCGAAACGCCGCGAGCGCAGTGTGATTTCTTCGAGGCTCCCCAACTTCTCGTCTTACGGGAGTGCGATATCCAATCCGTCTTCCAGTTCGATTGCCGGGCCTCAGTGATCGACGCGATCCGCCCTCACCTGTGCGCGATGATCCGTTCGTTCGACGGTTGGATCGGCCTGGATGATGGGGCGTTCTCGACTCGGCTGACTCTTGCAGAACTCGGCGACTCGAGCGAGTCACTTCGATCCGCGATCGCGATGATGAGCGAAGATGTGTGAACAGCGTCGAACATTCACTCCGCCATCCCCGCCTTCTTCAACTCCTTCGCCAACTCCATCTCGTCCATCTCCAGCGAGGCCGCCGCCGCTCGCATGTCGCCGCCGTAGTCGCTCAGCGCGGTCCGCAATCGGTCCTGCTGCTTCCAGTCTTGGATCTTGCGGTACAGCGTCCGCTCGCCGATGCCGAGCATCTTCGACGCCTCCTCGCGGTTGTTCTTCGTGAGCTTCAGCGCCTCCTCGATGTAGTACCGCTCGACCTCGGCGAGGGACCGCCCCACCAAGTTCGTACCGGCGATGGCGGTCGGGGAGTGTATCCCGATGCCGCCGCCGAGGACTGGGCTGTCCTGGGCGTCGTCCGCGCCGAGGACGCCGTCGTAGTCCAGTACGACGAGGCTCTCGATGAAGTTCCGCAGCTCGCGCACGTTGCCGGGCCAGTCGTAGGTCATCATCGCGCGCCGCACGGACTCAGCGATGGTGTGCGCGTGCTTGCCGTGAATGCCGTTGAACTCCTTCATGAAGTGGGCCGCGAGGAGGAGGATGTCTTCGCGCCGCTCTCGCAGCGACGGCAGGCGGAGCGTCACGACCTTGAGCCGCTGGTACAGGTCCATGCGGAACTCTTTGGTCGCGATGGCCGAGTCGAGGTCGCGGTGGGTCGCCGAGATGATGCGAATGTTGATCTTGATCGGCTCGTTGCTGCCGATCCGCGTGACCTCGCGATTCTCGAGGACGCGGAGCAACTTCGCCTGGAGTTTGAACGGCATGTCGCCGATCTCGTCGAGGAAGATCGTCCCGCCGTTGGCGTACTCGAAGATGCCCTTGCGCGTCTTCTCGCCCCCCGTGTAGGCTCCGGGGTCGTGGCCGAACAACTCGTCTTCGATGAGGTTCTCGTTCGGGGCGGCGCAGTTGAGCGTGGCGAAATGTTTGTTCTTGCGACGGCTGTTGTTGTGGATCGCCTTGGCGACGAGATCCTTCCCCGTGCCCGTCTCGCCGAGGATCAAGACGCCGGCGTCGGAGTGCGCGATCGAGGCGGCACGCTTGATGACATCCTGCATCAACTGGCTGTTGCCGACCACGCCCTCGAAGCCGAACCGCTCGTCGAGCTGGCGCTGCAACTCGCGGTTGGTGCGGGCGAGTCGGCGGCGCTCCGACGCCTTGTGGACGACCGCGCGTAGCTCGTCCCGATCGACGGGCTTGGTGAGGTAGTTCGCCGCCCCGAGCTTGATCGCCTCGACGGCGGTCTTCACGTCGCCGAACCCGGTAATCATGACGACCTCGACGTCGGGCAACTGCTCGCGCGCCTTGCGCAGGATCGAAAGCCCGTCGAGGTCGTTCATCTTCAGGTCGGTCAGGATGACATCCCAGTCGTCCGAGTCGATCCGCCGCGACCCCTCGAGGCCGCTCGTCGCGATCGTGCAGTCGTACCCGACGCGCTCGAGCGTCTCGCCCAGGGTGTCGGCGAGCATGCGGTCGTCATCGACGATCAGGACGCGAATGGCCTCACCGCTGAGTTGCCGTGCCGATGCCGTGACCACGATGAGGACTCCTGCTCGGACCGAGGGATGCCGTTGGCTTCATTCTACAGCGGAGCAAAGAAGAAGCTAATCACAGAGGCCCAGAGGGCACAGAGAAATGCACAGAAACGAGAGTGAGTTAGTCATTCTTCTGCCTTTACTCGGTCTTCCTTCTGTGTATTTCTCTGTGCCTTCTGTGCCTCTGTGGTTAGCTTCTTCTTGGAGACTATTGGTATGCCCCCTTCACGGCTTCGTCTTACTCATCAGGTAGGCGAACAGGTCGCGTATTTCCTGGTCCTTCAGTGCCTTCAGCTGTCCCTCCGGCATGATCGACACCGGCGAGGCGTGCATCTCCTCGATGCGTTTGCGGTCGATCTTCGTGTTGCGCCCCTCCGAGTCGCGGATCGTGACGGTCGTCTTGTCCTGCCCCGCGACGAGGCCCGAGAGGGTCCGCCCGTCGGTCGTCTGCACGACGAACATCATGTACTCCTCGCGGATGACCGCGCTGGGGTCGATGATGTTCTCCATCCAGTATAGCGCGTTCGTTCGCTCGTAGCCGGTCAGGTCCGGCCCCACTTCGCCGCCGGTGCCGAACAGCTTGTGGCACTTGCCGCAATTCGTCTCGTAGACCTTGCTCCCGGAGATGGCATCGCTCTTGCCGGCCTTCAGCAGTTTGCCGACGCGGAGCATCTCGCGGGCCTTGTCCGCCGGGGTCGTGCCGCGCACCTTGCCGAAGTGCTTCGTCACCAACGCGGCGATGGCCTTGTCGGGGATCAAAGCTAATTTTTGGACGATGTCCGTCGGAATCGCCTGCGGCGTGATCTTCTTCTCGGCGATGTCCTTCAGAAGCAACGCCGCCCACGCCGGGCGGCTCGTCAGCAGGGACAGAGCGGCGGTTCGCACGCCGTCAACCTCCGGTAGGCCGGCGCGGAACATCTCCAGCACGGCGACGCCGACGCGCCCCTCGTTGTAGCGATTCAAGGACGCGATCGCCTCGGCACGCACTGCGCCGAGCTTGGAGGTACGAGCCGTTCGCAAGAGGGCATCCGCCGCGCCGGGCTGCATGATCTCGCCGAGGATGCGGATGCAGTCGAGGCGCGTTTTGCGATCCGCCTTGTCATCGACGATGAGCGACAGAGCGTTCTTAATGGCCGGTTCGTGCCCCAGACGCAGACCGAGTGAGAGCTTCGCCTCGGTGTTGCCGCGCTTCCACGCTGCGAAGACCGCCTTGCGGAGTTCCGGCGGGATTTCGCCGACGGATCGACCGGCGAAGCCCTTCTCGAGGCCGGTCAGGAGATTGCCCGCGTCCTTGTCGGTGGCGTCGAGGAGCTTGGCGCAAGCGAGGAGGTTCTCCTTGCCCCCGGCCATCGCCCAGCGCTGCATGATCCGCTCGATGACGAAGCGGTCGATGATCGGATGAGTCCGTACTCCGCGAGAGGTCAATAGCTCGACGATCGTTTTTCGCTCGGTCTCCGCTTTGCTTTCGATTGCCCACCAGATGAGAAGTGGAATATGCGGATCACCGACATCATTCTTGTTGTTGTCTACAAGGGAAAACGCTAGGAGTACACCCCCATCCCCTTGGATCCGCTTTGCCGTGCTAGCGAGTTGGCTCCTTACTTCCGGTTCTTCATCTTCGACGTAATGGTCTAATATATAATCGAACTCTCCCAGAGCTTTACCATCACCGATGAGGCGAATCGTCCATCGACGCACATGGGCGTCGCTATGCTCGAGGGCGACATGAACCTGATCGCCGTCCAACTCGTCGCACAGATTCAGTGCCCACAGTGCCCCGAGCGCGAAGTGCCCCTTGCCGTCCTTCAGGTTTTTCTTGAGTTGAGGCACGACCGCCTTATCCTTCCGCTCTCCCAGCAGCCGTAGCGCCATGTCGCGATCCCAGCGCCGCTCGCTTCCCAGCAGCGCCACCAACTCCTTGCTCGTCGCCTTCGCCAGGTCGCGCCGAGGCGCGGCTTTATATTCACTTGGGCGCACCCTCCAAATCCTTCCCGTCGCCTTGTCCCAGTTGTCGCGCGGATCGACGTGGTTGATGCGCGGCTCGTAGAGGTCGGCGATGTAGAGCGCTCCGTCCGGCCCGGCCTTCACGTCCACGGGGCGGAATCGCTTGTCCTCGGTGGTCAGCAGGTACGGCTCTTCCTTGGTGCGGAACGTGCTCTTGTCCGGGATCAGGCTCGTGACCGTAAGCCGATTCTGGAGCGAATTGACGCCGACGATCTTGCCGCGCAGGCTCGGGATCGCCGACTCGCCGTACACGATGAACGTGTGCGTGAGGCGGTCGGCGTTGCCCTCGTGCGGCATGTGGTCGAAGTAACCCAGGGCGTAAGGATTCGTCAGCGGGCCGTGTTTGCCCCAACCTTTGATGTAGTAGCCGCCCTGGACGTAGTGCAGGCCGCGATACTTGCCCCAGTTGGTGCCGGAGTAGACCCGGCCCACGTCGTCGAAGGCCACGCCGAAGGTGTTGCCGCCTCCCTCGGCGAAGATCTCGAAACGGTGGTCCGTCGGGTGGTAGCGCCAGATCGCCTGGCCGAGGAAATCGGTGGTCTTCTTGTCCTTGCTCACCTCGACGCGCACCTTGGCCGTGCAGGTGCTGCCCTGCGCGCCGTAGAGCCAGCCGTCCGGCCCCCAGCACAGGCTCGAGGCGACGGCGTGCGTGTCCTCCAGGCCGAAGCCCGAGAGGTGGACGACCGGCGTCCCCGCGCTGCCGTCCTTGTTCATCGGGTAGTAGAGCAGGTACGGCGGGTTCATCACCCAAACACCCCCGCGCCCCGGCAGGGCGGCCGTCGCGATGTTCAGGCCGTCGAGGAACGTCGTGACCTTGTCGAACGTGCCGTTCCCCTTGGTGTCTTCGTGAATCGTGATGCGGTCTTCGCCCTTGAAGTGGTTCGGCGGGGGAGGTGGCACCTTGTCGAACTGCGCCCGGATGTAGCGATCGTACTTCACCACCTTCAGCCCGGCGGGGAACGGGTATTGGCGGTACTGTGTCACCCACATCCGACCGCGCTCGTCGAAGGCGATATAGAGCGGCTGCTTCACCGCCGGCTCGGCCCCGATCAGATCGATGGCCATCCCCGGCAAAGCATGGAACTGCTCGCGCGCCTTCGCGGGAGACAAGGACGGCGTCGTCACCATCGACGCCTTGAGGTTGCGCAGAGCGTCCTCGAGACCCTCGGCCCCTTCGATGAAGTCGGGGATGTCGCCGCGCTTGACCGGCGGGGCCGCCGCGTGGGTCAGGAGGCCGAGCGCCAGAGCGACAAGGGCGATCGCCGAAATCCGCTTCATCGCGTCCCCTCCGAGGCCGAGTCGTGTGGTGTTCCATCTATTGTATTGACCGGCGAATGCGATAAACAGACTCGCTGAGACCGTTTTAGCCGTGACGCGAAGCGGAGCGCGTTGGGTTCGCTTCGCGTCTCAGCCTTCGGATGTCCGACTCGAGGAGACATTTTTTCCCTCTGCGTCTTGACACGAAGAAGAACGGCTCTAAGATAGGATTAACTGTTGAGACTGTGTCTCAGTATCAACAATAATCCTTGACCCCCGTTCGGAGACGATTCATGCACCCCACTCCCCTTCGTCGCGGGTTCACGCTGATCGAGTTGCTCGTCGTCATCGCCATCATTGCCATCCTGCTCGGCCTGCTGTTGCCCGCCGTCCAGAAGGTTCGCGAAACGGCCTCGCGCATGAAGTGCAGCAACAATCTCAAGCAGATCGGTCTGGCGATGCACAACTATCACGACTCCAACAGCTCTTTCCCGCCGAGCTACCTGGCGTCGGGAGCGTACTCCGATGGTGCCACGGACACGGCACCCGGATGGGGCTGGGGTGCCTTCATCCTGCCTTACCTGGAGCAGGACAACCTCTTCCGCCAACTGAACCTCGCCCAGCCGGTCCAGAATTCGTCGGCCATCCAAACGTTCCTCAAGGCATACGCCTGTCCGTCCGACAGCCCCCCGCCTGCCGCCTTCGGCGTCCCCGACGCTTTCGGGAACACCGTCGCCCAGGCGGCCCCCTCGAGTTACGCCGCTTGCGTCGGCGGGGACGAGTCCGACACTACGGGGCCGACCGGCATGGGCGTCTTCTACCGCAACAGCCGAACGCGATTGACGGATATCGCGGACGGGACGAACAGCACCATCCTGGTCGGCGAACGTGCCTGGGTGAACGCGAACGGCATCTGGGCCGGGGCCATCCCCGGCGCGGTCATCAAGCGTGGCTTGCAAAACCCCTGTCCGGGAGGCGGGGCGGGATCGTACCCCGCTTCGGTCCTCGTCCAGGCACACAGTCACCTGAACAACGCGACTTCGGACACCGACGGCGGGCTGGACGATTTTTCGAGCAGACACTTCGGCGGCTCACTCTTCGTCTTCGCCGACGGCCACGTCGCGATGGTGCGCAGCGTCCCCGCTGACAACGCAAACGGCACCTTCACGTCCGATGGCATCGCCCTCCAGGCGCTCGGGACGCGAGCCAACGGGGAAGTCATCCAGGGTTTGGACTACTAACGAGGATTGTGCATGCGACGGCTCCTGTTCATCCTGGTGTGCCTCGTCGGCGGCTGTAGCAAGGCGGAGCCGACGTTGGCGGGAGGCAAGCCGGTGAGCCACTGGGTCCAGGCGCTCCAGTCCCCGGACGCCCGATTGCGCAAGCAAGCGGCGTTCAAGTTGGGGAACGTCGGACCGGCCGACCCGGCGGCGCTCCCCGCCCTGATCGAGGCGTTGAAAGACCGCGATGCCGTGGTCCGCCGGGAGGCAATCATGGCCGTGCTGAAGTGCGGCCCTGCCGCGCGCGAGGCGATCCCCGCCCTCACCGATCTTCAGAAAAACGCATCCGACGCCCCCACCCGCACTTCCGCGACCAAGGCTCTGGAGAAACTCCAGAGCGGGCCGTGAGAGGACTGGAAAGAAGACCTCCCGCAGAGCCGCAAAGACGCAAAGAAGAGAAGGAATGAGTTCTTCTCGTCTTCCTTTGCGACTTTGCGTCTTCGAGGGAGGTCTTCTTCGTTTAGCGTCTACCGCCTCAGCATGATTGGCGGAGAACCGAATCAACTCAACTCATACGCGAACGCCCCCGCACCATCGACCTTCACCCGCACTCGGCTCGTCTGCGTCCCCTCGGCGAGGCGCGCGAGGAACTCCTGCGACAGGGCAGGCAGCAGGCTGCCCGTCAGGATGTGATCGACGTTCCGCGCGCCGCTCTCGACCTCCTTGCAGCGGCCCGCGACCGCCTCGACGACCGCGTCGTCGTACTCGAACGGTGCCTTGTAGTTCTCCTCGACGCGCGAGGCGATCTGCCCCAGCTTCAGGCGGATGATCTTCTTCAGCACCTCGTCGCCGAGCGGGTAGTACGGCACGATCGTGCAGCGGCCCAGGAAGGCTGGCTTGAACGCCTTGAGCAGGTCCGGCCGCATCGCGTCGGCGAGGCCGGTGGCGTCCGGCATCGTGTCCGGGTCGGCGCACACCTTCGTGATCGTGTCCGTCCCGACGTTCGACGTGAGCAGGATGATCGTGTTCTTGAAGTTCACCTCGTTGCCGCTCGAGTCCTGCAACATCCCCTTGTCGAACACCTGGTAGAACATCTCCTGCACGTCCACATGGGCCTTCTCGATCTCGTCGAGCAGCACGACGCTGTACGGCTTGCGGCGCACGGCCTCGGTAAGGACGCCGCCCTCGCCGTAGCCGACGAGTCCCTTCGACGAGCCGGTGAGGTTGGATATCTTGTGCGACTCCTTGTACTCGGACATGTTGATGACGATCATGTTGCGGTCGCCGCCGTAGAGGATGTCGGCCAGGGCGATGGCCGTCTCGGTCTTGCCGGTGCCGCTCGGCCCGACCAGCATGAACACGCCGAGGGGCCGGCGCGGGTCGGCGAGGTTCGCCCGCGCCGTCTGGATGCGCTGGGCGATGGCCCCGAGCGCGTGGGCCTGCCCGATGATGCGTTCCCCGAGGTGGACGTTCAGGGCGAGGACCGTCTTGATCTCGTTGAGGACCATCTTGCCCAGCGGGATCCCCGTCCACGCCGCCACGACCTCGGCGACCGCCTGGCTCGACACGACCGGCTGCACCAGCGGCGTTTCGCCCTGCAACTTGGTCAGGGCCGACTGCTTCACCCCGAGTTCGCCCTTGAGTTGCTCGACCTCGGCGGCCGGCAGCGCCGTCTCGCCCTTGCCGCCGCTCGTGGCGTGCCCCTCGAGCTTGCCGCGCAGCTCGCGGATCTGCCCGACGAGCGTCTTCTCCTCGTCCCACTGCTTCTTCAGCACCGCGAGCCGGTCCACGGAGAGCTTCTTCGTCTCCTGTAGCTCCTCGAGGCGCTTGTCGTGTGCCGCCCCGACCGCCATCTCGCGCTCGAGGATGCCGATCTCGACCTCGGCGCTCTTGATCGCGCGCTCGCTGTCCTCGACCGCCGCCGGGATCGCCGACTGCGACAGCGCCACCCGCGCGCACGCCGTGTCGAGGAGGCTGACGGACTTATCGGGCAACTGCCGATCCGTGATGTAGCGCGCCGACAGGCGCACGGCGTCCTCGACGGCCTCGTCGAGGATGCGCACCTTGTGGTGCTTCTCGAGCATGCCCGTCAGGCCGCGCATCATGTTGATCGCCTGGTCCAGGTCCGGCTCGGCCACCTTGACGACCTGGAAGCGTCGCTTCAGCGCGGCGTCTTCCTCGAAGTATTTCTTGTACTCCATCCAGGTCGTCGCCGCGATGGTGCGGAGTTCGCCACGCGCCAGCGCGGGCTTGAGCAGGTTCGCCGCGTCCCCCTGCCCTGCCTGGCCGCCGGCCCCGATGAGCGTGTGGGCCTCGTCGATGAACAGGATGATCGGGATCGGCGACGACTTCACCTCGGCGATGACGTTCTTGAGGCGGTTCTCGAACTCGCCCTTGACGCCTGCCCCCGCCTGGAGCAACGCCAGGTCGAGCGTGCGGATCGCGATGCCCTTGAGGGCGTCGGGCACCTCGCCCGCCGCGACGCGCAGGGCGAAGCCCTCGACGACGGCCGTCTTGCCGACGCCAGCCTCGCCCGTCAGGATCGGGTTGTTCTGCCGCCTGCGGGTCAGGATGTCGATGACCTGGCGGATCTCGAACTCACGCCCGAGGACCGGGTCGATCTTGCCCGCCCTGGCGTTCGCGGTGAGATCGACCGTGAATTGGTCGAGCGAGGGCGTCTTGGAGTTCGTCGCGGGCTGGCCCGGCGTGCCGTCGGACGACGCGCCAGCCGAGCCGCCGGACGCCGTCGCCGTCTGGGCGTCCTCCGCCCCACCCTTGACCAGGGAGGCGAGGTCTTCCTGCACCTTGGCGGGGATCTTCGCCAGTTCGGGCGAGATCTCGCGCAGCAGGCTCGACAGGCGGCGGTCGGAGACCAGCGCGGCGACGAGGTGGCCCGAGCGCACCGAACCCACGCCGTACTCCAGCGATGCGAGCGTCCACGCCTCGCGGACCATCTCCAGCAGGTCGCCCGACAGCGCTGGCCCCTTGGCGTTGCCGCGCTGGAGCTTGTCCAGGGCGCGCGTCAACTCGGCATTGACGCGGCTGGGATCGATGCCGTAGTGCTTGAACAGCCTGGGCAGGTCGGTGTCGGGGGTTTCGAGCAGCTTGACGAGCCAGTGCTCGATCTCGATGTTGTAGTTCGTCCGCGACTGGCACAAACCGGCGGCGTTCTCCAGCGCCTTGGTGCAGGTCTTGTTCAGCTTGGCGAGCATCGCCTTGAAGTTGGTCACCGCCATCGAAATAACTCCTTGATAGATCAGTAATATCCAGCCAGTGTTTCATCGATCCGAGTCACTTCCGCGCCCTCGAAGAACACGTCTTCCGCGTCGCGCTGGGGCTGTTGACTCGTCAGCCAGGTGTTCCAACCCAGCCTCGGCCCCGGCGTCTCGTCGTTCAGTTGACACTCCGGCACGCCCTCGGCCCGCAAGACCACTCGAACGTCGAAGTCCAACTCCGGCCCGACGTAGAACCGCGTCAGGTGGGAGAGCAGGAAGAACGCCTTCGATTCCGGCGTCGCCGAGCGGTCCGGCAGGAACTCGACGAATCGCTCGTAATTCAGCGGCCCGAGGCGGACGCGGAACTTGCCTTGGTAGTCGAGCACCTTTTCCCCCGCCAGGGCGTTCATGCCTAGCTCGCAATTCTCCTCCCCTAGACGGGTTTGGTTCGCAGGTTCGAGATACAGCCATTGTCCGACGAACTGTTCGACCCGGATGGGGATGTCGAAGTAGTCGCGGAGTATCGCCTCCAGCCCGACCGCGTTCCGCTTCCGCTGCGCGAGCAGCCCGGCGTAGAAGAGGAGCGAGTGGTCCTCGATCCCCGCCAACTTCCGTGACCGGCCCTCGCCGGGCGGGATGGCCGTCACCTGGTGCCGCCCCGACAATCCTCTCGTCCCTAACCCGACGAAGCAATTCAGGCACTGGACGAACGGGTCTTCCGACGCGCCCCCGCGACGATGCTCGCGCTCGTACCCGATCCAGAATCGGTACTTCCCCCAGGCGCGATGGAATAGCGAGATCAGGCGATGATTGAACAGGTCGAGCCACTCGCGCAGCGCGCGCCGCTCCTCGCCCTTCCGCTCGCGCTCGAGCCGGACGATCAGGTCGGTGTAGTGGCGCGGCAGTACCCCGCTCGGCCCAGTCAGCCCGAAGAACGACACGGTGAGCAGGGGCGGCCCCTTGTCGCTCCGCTCCAGCGCGTAGAGCGGACTGGGCGGGAAGTTCAGCGACGGCAGCGCCCGGAAGCGAACCGCCTCCGCCTCCGGCAACCCCGCGAGGCCGACCGGCGTTCGCTTGGGGTCGATCATCTCGAGGAGGCGAACGGCCTGGAAGAAGTCGAAGGCGAACGGGCGCTCGAACAGGCGTTGATCGACACTACCTTTCGTCATGACACTCCCTGCTAATTTAGTCCGTTCGGTAGGCCCGTAGGGTGGGTCGAGCGAA
>JANXSH010000715.1 GCA_025356615.1 Planctomycetia bacterium
GGAGCGAGGCCCACCAGTGCGGGTCACGGCTACTCAAAAAGCCGATGTCCCGGAAGTGCTGGTGGGCCTCGCTCCGCTCGACCCACCCTACGAGATGATTCGTTTCCTAATATCGGGGCATAGCGGGATCGACTTCGACCGACCACGCCTCGATGCCGCCTTCGAGGGACAGAGGGGTGAACCCGCGTTGGGCGAGGAACAGGCCGGCGTGCATGCTGCGGATGCCGTGGTGGCAAAAGACGACGAGCGTCTGGCCTTCGGGAACCTGCACCTCGGGGAAGCGCGCGGCGAGTTCGTTCAGCGGGATGAGTTGGCTGGCGGGGAGAGCGGCGATGGCGTGTTCGGCGGGCGTGCGAACGTCGAGGAGGTAGAAACGCTCCCCGGCATCCTGTCGGGCGACGAGCTGTTTCGCGGTGATCTGCTGGATCATGGGGTGGGAGGTTCCTCGTCGAGGGCGGGAAGGAGTAGGGGAGCGAGGCTATCGGCGTCGGCCAGGAATCCATCGTGGC
This sequence comes from Planctomycetia bacterium, assembly GCA_025356615.1. GTDB lineage: Bacteria > Planctomycetota > Planctomycetia > Gemmatales > Gemmataceae > JANXSH01. The sequence goes on from JANXSH010000715.1 coordinate 510, forward strand.
CATGAGTGGAGTCGAGTTCAGTGTACCGGGCATCGACGCCTGCGGCGACCATGCGATCGGTCAGGGCGCGGATGTCGGCGGGGGGGAAGAGCCAATCGCTGCGGATGCCGACGAGGCGGACTCTCGCGCGAATGCGTGCGAGGGTTTGGGCCTCCTCCTCGGGAGTTCGACCCAGGTCGTAAGCATCCATCGCCCGGCTTATGATGAGGTAACTGTTGGCGTCGAAACGGTCGTTGAAGAGGCGTCCCTGGTGGTCGAGATAGCCCGCGACATCGAAGTCTCCCGAGCCGTTACGGTCCGGGTTGCGCGCGAAGCGATTAGAAAACAGTTCCGGCGACTTGTACGAACACATCGCCATACCGCGTGCCAGGGCAAGACCGGCGCGGGGTGGTTCGTCGAGCGGGTAGTGGCCGTTCTGCCAAGCGGGGTCGGTGCGGATCGCCTGGCGCTGCAAGTGGTTCAGGGCGAGGCCCATCGCGGACAACGGAGCGGTGCCGACGACGAGACAGCGCGGGACGCGATGCGGGTACTCGGTCGCCCACGTCAGCGCCTGCATCCCGCCGATCGATCCGCCGAGGACCGCGTGAAGCCGGGGGATGCCGAGATGTTCGACGAGCTTCGCCTGGGCGCGGACCATGTCGAGGATGCCGACGGCCGGGAAGTCGCCGCCGTAGGGCCGACCCGTCGCGGGATCGATCGAGGTCGGCCCCGTCGATCCGTAACACGAGCCGAGGACGTTGATTCCCAGCACGGCGAAGCGCGACAGGTCGAACGGCAAGCCCGCGCCGAAGAGTTGCGGCCACCAGTCCGCGACGCGCGCGGAGCCGGACAGAGCGTGACATACGAGCAAGACGTTGTCGCGCCGAGGGGAGAGCGTGCCATAGAGGGCGTAATGCAACGTCACCGATGTTAACGCGCCACCCGCGTCCAAACGAAAGGGCACATCGCTGACGGTGAAGTCGCCTTCGTGGGAAGGCTCCAGACCCACCCGTTGCAACGGGTGGGCTTGGGGCGTCTTATCCACTACTTGGCGCTCGCTGCCAATGCCTGATCCAGATCCGCCAGGATGTCGCGGATGTCCTCGATGCCGACGGAGAGGCGGACCATCTCGGGCATAACGCCGGTCGCCTTCTGCTCCTCGGGCGTGAGTTGCGCGTGCGTCGTCGAGGCGGGGTGGATGACGAGCGACTTGGCGTCGCCGATGTTCGCCAGGAGGCTGAACAGTTTGACGGCGTTGATGAACTTCTTTCCCGCATCGAAACCGCCTTTGATGCCAAACGTCAGGAGGGCGGGAGCGCCGTTGGGCATATACTTGCGACAAAGGGCGTGATACGGACTCGTCTCCAATCCGGGGTGATTGACATAAGTCACGAGCGGATGGGCGGCGAGGTGTTTCGCAACGACGAGGGCGTTCTCGGCGTGGCGCAGCAAGCGAAGGTGCAGCGTCTCGATGCCCAGGAGGAGTAGGAAGGCGTTGAACGGCGACAGGCAGCCGCCGGTGTCGCGGAGACCCTGGACGCGCGCCTTGAGGATGAACGCGAGGTTGCCGAACGACTGCGTATAACTGACGCCGTGGTACGTCGGGTCGGGATCGACGAACTCGGCGAATCGGCCGGACTTGGCCCAGTCGAACTTGCCCGCGTCCACGATCACGCCGCCAATCGCGACGCCGTGCCCGCCGATAAACTTCGTCGCACTGTGGAGGACGATGTCGGCCCCGAATTCGATCGGACGGCACAGGGCGGGAGAGGGCGTCGTGTTGTCGATGAGGAGCGGCAGCCCCGCGCCGTGGGCGATGGCGGCCAGCTTCTCGATGTCGAGTACGTCGATCTTGGGGTTGCCGACCGACTCCGAATAGATGGCCTTGGACTTCGGCGTGATAGCCTTCTGGAGACCGGCGAAGTCCGCCGCGTCGGCGAACTTGACCTGGATGCCGAGTCGCGGCAGGGTGTGATGGAACAGATTGTAGGTGCCGCCGTAGAGCGAGGTCGTCGAGACGATCTCGTCGCCCGCCTTGGCGAGCGTGAGGATCGCGAGTACCACCGCCGCCTGCCCGGAGGCCAGCGCCAGGCCCGCGACACCACCCTCGAGCGCGGCGACACGCTTCTCGAACACGTCCACCGTCGGATTCATGATCCGCGAGTAGATGTTGCCGAACTCTTGGAGCGCGAACAGTCGGGCCGCGTGGTCGGCGTCGTCGAACAGGTACGACGTGGTCTGGTAGATCGGCACGGCCCGCGACTTCGTCGTCGGGTCGGGCACCTGCCCCCCGTGGACCGCGAGGGTGGCGAAATGAGGCGCGGGTTGGTCGGACATGGAAGGCTTCCGGGAGTGTTCAGGTTTCAGCACATTGGCTCGAAGGTAACGAATAGGAATCGACTGGTCGTTCAACCAGGTACGCGCTAGAAAGAGGTACTTCGCAGTCGAAACGGTCTGCTCGGTTATAGACACCGTTGCGACGAGTGACGAAGTCCTGGGCGATTCCTGTGTCCAGCATGTATCTCTTCATTCAGGCCATCCCTCTTCCATCTGGCGGCGGACCGCTTCGATGTTGAACGCACGCATCCTCGCGGCAATGGAATTCATCTCGGCTTCCTCTTCTGGAGTGAACTCCAAAGGCTCGAAAGTCTTGATCCAGGCGTCCCAGTCCGCGAGGCTCTAGGGATCGTCGCGCCACTCTGATTCGTCGATGCCGATCTTTTGGGACTTGGCCGAGAACTTGATCTCGACTTTCGTGCCGTCCGGCCAATCGACCGGACCATCGGGAACGATTTCGCCCCCTTGAAACGTGCCTGTAATCGATTGCATGATTGTGGTTTCCTAAACTACTTGGTCTGATGAACCGTGTTCCAGTCGTGCGCCGAGGCCAACACGGGAAGCCCTACCAGAGCCTCGAATCGACTCTTGACTGCTTCGTGAGCAGAGGCAACCAATTGCATGAACCGGGCCGTGACAAGATGTTTAGAGACCTCTTCCGCTAGCTTGACCCCGAGCGGTTGAGACGTGTCCAGAAACAGATCGGCAAACGCTCTCTGTACCGGCTCCATTCCTTGGAGTACGAACCTTTCCTTGGGTTCGATGTCCCACTTGGATAGCCAATCCCGTTTCCAAATCGTGCCCGCCACTTTGTAGCCGAATAGATTGCAATGCCATTGGTTCGGATTGATAGTAAAGGCATTCATTTCGAGGTAGACTGTTGCAAAACTGAGACCTTCCGAAGCTCCCTGTCGGCAAAAGTCAGAGAGCCATTCTGCCATGTTTTCCGTCTGAGCGAGGAAGGTTTTCCCCAGGACACAATGATAAGGGGTTGGTTGGATCGCCCGCAATCCGCTCTCCAGAAACTCAATGCACTCTTCCAACTTGCCGTGCGGCACCATCCGATTGAATTGGAGGGACACGATGCCGTTCATGCGTTCTCCTCCGCTGTTCAACTGTCCATTTACCCGACCAGTGGGTAGACATCGCCGTTGTAAAATGATTCCACCATGTCAACTCCCCCGTTCCCGCATCCGCCCCGTCAGTTCCTCCACCCCGATCAGCGCGGGCTTCTCCACCTTCTTGGTCGCCGCGCAGCCGCAGCCGCCGGCACAGCCGCTCTTGGCGCTCCACGTCCGCCAAGCGCGCCGACCCAGATACGCGGCGGACGCGATGGACACCAAGGCGACGAGTGCAAGTTGCTCGACCATGTGCGACCCTCCTCGCTTCATTATACTACCCCATCCGGGCCTGTTCCAGCGGGGCTACGCGCATCACCTACGCTCTCGGCTCGATTAGTGAAAACTCACCGTGTCATCGAATGTAAGGTTGGCCGACGACCGACCCTGGAACAACGCCGAAATGTTTGACTTCGAACGTGTAGAGGGTAGCGGCTCGACGGACCGCGCGGCTATAAGAGTGTCCAGCAAGCCCAAAGCGTGTGACAGATGGAGTGTAGAGAAGTCAGAAAGTGGCTGATCGCAATCCGCCCTGCTGGGCCAGATGACCTGTAACACCGAGACCAACCGCAATGCCTGGTGGACCTCGTAGGTGTCGAGAGCATCTCGAATCAATTCCCATCACCGCGAAGACCAATACAGCCGACAGTTCGGTCGAACCAGCGGATGGAAGGACACTACCTGCCAGAAGTAGAAGTGGGCGGTGGCCGACTGCCACAGTAGCCGGGCGAACCGCGATGCCCAGTGCCTATCCGTTACCGCAGAAATGGACGAAGTCAATAGAATGCCGTATAAGCCCTTGATGGGTATCGATTTAGGGAGAAGGCCGAGACGGGTCGTTCGCTCACCCGGTGAGACGACGTACCTGATTCTCGGCAGAACCAAACCGTCCGCCACTCTGCTTCAATGGTGCCATACTCCTCCCAGGAGCCTCATGCGGTCCATGACCTCTTCAGCCGTCCGCTCGCATCGATTTCGCCCTCGCCTGGAATGGCTCGATGACTGATCGGCTCGCGCGATCCTCCCCGCGATGATCGGCCCCGATCCGCTCGACAACGCTAAGACGGCCCTCATCGTCACGGAGGCCGCCCTCGACACGGCGGCCAACGCATCCGGTGCGGTCGCGGCGCGGATCATGCCGCCCTACGAGTTCCAGGTCCATCCGAACGCCAACCCCGGCATCAGCAACGACGGACTGAGGACGCCCCGGACCCGAACTCGCTAAGGAATGCTGGACGTTCGGGGTGTCGTTTCGTTGAATAACTTCGCCGTGCGGGATCGTTCCGCCCGCGAACCAGGGAGCATCGCCGTGAACCACCAGGCCGGCTCGATCACCGACACGATCCTTCGTCGCGCGATTTTTGCGGCGTTGGTCGGTATTTCGGGGGGCTGAGGGCCGGGGCGCGGATCGTACCACGAATCAGGAACCCGGCCCTGGAGCGAGACGCTTCCAGGGCTTTTTTCATTGAGGGCAGCCATGACGCGCATCTTCATCTACGACACCACGCTGCGCGACGGCAGTCAGGGCGAGGGCGTCAACTTCTCCCTCGTGGACAAGCTCCACATCACGCAGCGGCTCGACGACCTCGGCATCGACTTCATCGAGGGCGGCTACCCGCTGTCCAACCCCAAGGACCACGAATACTTTCGCGCCGTCAAGGAGCTGCCGTTGAAGCACGCGCGCGTGTCGGCCTTCGGTATGACCCGCCGCAAGAACGCCCGCGCCGAAGACGACACCTGCATCCGCGCCCTGCTCGACGCGGACACCTCGCTCGTCACCATCGTCGGCAAGACGTGGGACCTGCACGTCCGCGAGATCCTCGGCACGACGCTCGAGGAAAACGTCGCGATGATCGCCGACTCCGTCGCCTGCTGCAAGGCGGCGGGGCGCGAGGTCTTCTACGACGCGGAACACTTCTTCGACGGCTACCGCCACAATCCCGACTACGCCCTGGCCACCCTCCGCGCCGCCGAGGAGGCCGGGGCGACGGTCCTCATCCTCTGCGACACGAACGGCGGGACGCTGCCCGACGCGCTGGCCGAGGCCGTCGCCGCCGTCCGGGGCCACGTCCGCTGCGAACTCGGCATCCACTGCCACAACGATAGCGAGGTGGCCGTCGCCAACTCCCTCGCCGCCGTCCGGGCGGGCGTCACCCAAGTCCAGGGCACGATCAACGGCATCGGCGAGCGCTGCGGCAACGTCGATCTCGTCAGCGTCGTCGCCAACCTCGGCATCAAGATGGGATATGAGGTGTTGCGCCCCGATAGCATGCGTCGCCTCACGGAGGTGTCGCGCTACGTCTACGAGACGGCGAACATGAACTTCCGCCCCGGCCAGGCTTTCGTCGGCTCGAGCGCCTTCGCCCACAAGGGCGGCATGCACACGCACGCCGTCGCCAAGATTTCCTCGAGCTACGAACACCTCGAGCCGGCCCTCGTCGGTAACGAACGGCGTATCCTCGTGAGTGAGTTGTCGGGCCAATCGACGATCCTGACGAAGACGGCCAAGTACCAGATCACGCACGACAAGGCGCTGATGCGGCGCATCCTCGAGGCGGTGCAGGATCTCGAGAACGCCGGGTACGAGTTCGAGGCAGCCGAGGCGTCGTTCGACCTGCTGGTGAAAAAGACGGCGGGACTGTACGTCGCCAAGTTCCAGAGGCTGGCGTATCGCGTCAACATCGAGGCGGGCATCGACGGGCTTGCGGTGACCGAGGCGACGGTCAAGGTGAAGGTCGGCGACGAGGCCATGCACACCGCGAGCGAGGGCGACGGCCCGGTCAATGCGCTCGACGGAGCGCTTCGCAAGGCGCTCTTGCGGGAGTATCCTCGCCTGGCGGAATTGCACCTGGTGGATTACAAGGTAAGGGTCGTCAACGCCCGCGCCGAGACGGCCGCCCGCGTGCGTGTCGTGATCGAGTGGCGCGACGGCGAGGCGGTCTGGGGCACGGTGGGCGTGAGCGAGAACGTCGTCGAGGCGTCCTGGCTGGCCCTGGCGGACGCGGTGGAATACAAGCTCTTCAAGGACGAGGAAGGGGGGGCGAGATGAGCGAACCGGAGAAGATCACCGACCAGAAGGCCGACCCATTCAGGCTGGGAAGGCGATACTCGAAGGAGGTCGGGACGGACGGCGAGGAGACGTACCGCGAGGTGCCGTTGCGCGAGGAGGATCTGCTCTTTCCCCAGGAGGGAGACCGGCTCGTGGTGACTGACCCGCACGTCCAGAATATGCTCTACCTTCGCGGTGCCCTCGATATCCTTTTGAGGGATCGCCCCGACGCGAAGGTCTTCAGCGACCACGTCATCGATTTCGGGGTCGAAGGCATAAGACCTCTCGGCCCGGACGTGGTCGTGTTCGTCGATCTGAAGGAGCCCTGGCACGCGAGGAGCGGCACGTTCGAGGCGGTCGAGTTCGCCGCCCGGCCCCTCCTCGTCGTCGAAATGACTTCGCCCGACACCCGTCGCAACGACCTGGCCCCCAAGGTGGACCTCTATTACCGGGTCGGGGTGCCCTACTATGCCATCGTCGATCACGGGCCGCGCGGCGACTGGTCCCCCGTGGTCCTGCGGGGCTACCGGGCCGCGCCGGGCGGCTACTCGCCCGTTCAGCCGGACGAGAAGGGCCGGCTGTGGCTCCCGACGCTGAACCTCTGGCTCGTCCCGGAGAACGAGAAGGTCTTCCTAGGTACAGCCGACGGGGAGCGGCTGCCGGATTGGAGCGAGACCCACGCGGCGAACAAGAAAGCGATCGTGCGCATCGAGGAACTCGAGACGCTGACCGAGGAGGCCATCCTCGCCCGACGAGAAGCCGAGAGAGAAACGATGAACGAGAGTCGCCAGCGCGCTGAGGCGGAGAAGCGAGGGATAAACGAGAGCCGCAAACGCCTGGATGCGGAGAAACTCGCCTCGGAAGAAGCTCGCAAACGCGCCGACGCCGATAAACTCGCCTCGGAAGAAGCTCGCAAACGCGCCGACGCCGAGAGTCGTTCTGCCGACCTGACGGCGCTCGTCGCCCAGTTACAGGCCCAACTCCGGCAGGCTGGCGGCTCGGTGTGATTTGTCCCGTCTCCGAACCATCTTCCCGCTCGCCGTCTCTTCTCCGAGAGATGGCGGGGTTCGCCCCTGCCCACGCCTCGCCGTAGAATGGCCGCTGACCCCTGAATGAAGCGAGCGGACCCATGACGACCGAACTCCCCAAGACCTTCGACCCCAAAGACGCCCAGCCGCGCTGGCTCGCCTTCTGGGACGAACACGGCTTCTTCCGCGCCCGCGCGGACGACCCCCGCGAGGCGTACACCATCGTCATCCCGCCGCCGAACGTCACCGGGGCGCTCCACCTCGGCCACGCGCTGAACAACACGCTCCAGGACATCCTCATCCGCTGGCGTCGCGCGCAAGGGTACAACGTCCTCTGGGTGCCCGGCACCGATCACGCCGGCATCGCCACGCAAGCCGTCGTCGAACGCCGACTCCGCGATACCGAGGGCAAGACGCGCCACCAGATCGGCCGCGACGAACTCGTGAAGCGCATCTGGGCGTGGAAGGACCAGTACGAGGCCCGCATCCTCGGCCAGCTGAAGCAACTCGGCGCGAGCTGCGACTGGTCGCGCACGCGCTTCACGCTCGACCCGATGTGCGCCAGGGCCGTGCGCGAGACGTTCTTTAAGTTATTCCGCGACGGCCTCATCTACCGAGGCAAGCGTCTCGTCAACTGGGACACGCAACTCCAGACCTCCGTCGCCGACGACGAGACGTACACCGAGACCACGAAGGGCGGCTTCTGGACGTTTCAGTACCCGGTGAAGGATTCAGCCACCGAATTCATCCGCTTCTCGACGACGCGGCCCGAGACGATGCTCGGAGACACCGCCCTCTGCGTCCACCCCAGCGACGAGCGATTCGAGCACCTCGTCGGCAAGCTCGTGACCATCCCGCTCGTGGGCCGGGACATCCCCGTCATCGCCGACGCCCTCCTCGCCGACATGACCCTCGGCACCGGTTGCGTCAAGGTGACGCCCGCGCACGACCCCAACGACTACGCCTGCGGTCAACGCAACAAGCTCCCGATCATAAACATCCTCCACCCCGACGGCACGATCAACGAGAACGGGGGCAAATACGCGGGGCTCGATCGTTTCAAGGCGCGCGAGGCCGTGGTCCAGGACATGGAAGACCTCGGCCTATTCCTGGGCCGCGAGGACCGCGAGATCCCGCTGAAGTACAGCGACCGCAGCAAGTCGCCCATCGAGGCGCTATTGTCCGACCAGTGGTTCGTCCAGATGAATCGGAAAGTAAAGGGCAAGGATAGCCTTGCCTGGTTGGCGCTATTCGCCGTGGACGACAGCAATGTAAAGTTCGTCCCAGATCGATACCGATGGACGTACCGCGACTGGCTCAGTGAGGAGAGGGACTGGTGCGTGAGCAGGCAACTCTGGTGGGGGCATCGTATCCCGGTGTGGAGGCTTTCGATCCCGGCTCCCGAATTGAAGGTCAGTATTTCGGACCTCCTTGAGATTGCTCAAAGGACAAATGTACCCAAGGAGAAAGTCGAGGCGGATCAGCAAGAACTTCTCCAACGGACCTTCGCAGCCAAGTCAAAAATCTTCACCGGACGATTCGGCGAAGCTGTCGAAGCTCGGGGCGTGTATGATCTGGACCGGCAGGAGATCGATCTATTCGCATGTGTGAAACCCGATGCGCCAGATATTGAGCGTCAACTGGAGTCGCTCGGTTTCGAGCAAGATCCCGACGTTCTCGACACCTGGTTCTCGAGCGCCCTCTGGCCGCACTCGACGCTCGGCTGGCCGGAGCAGACGGCCGACCTCGCGAAGTATTACCCCACGAACACCCTTGTGACGAGCCGCGACATCATCACGCTATGGGTCGCCCGAATGGTAATGATGGGACTGTACAACGTCGGCGACGTGCCGTTCCGCAACGTCTACATCCACCCGAAGATCCTCGACGGCTTCGGCGAGACCATGTCGAAGACGAAGGGCAACGGCCTCGACCCGCTCGACATCATCGCGCACTACGGCACCGACGCGCTGCGGTTCAGCATGGCATGGATAGCGACCGAGACGCAGGACAGCCGGATGCCCGTGGCCAACGTCTGCCCGCACTGCGGCGTGCTGGTGCCGGTGAAGCAAGAGCATATGTACATGCGGACGAAGAAGCTCAGCTGCCCGGCGTGCAAGAAGGAGTTCCGGCCCGGCGGCCCCTGGCTCGCCGACGACCCCGATCGGCCCACGGCGAGGCAGGCGAGCGACAAGTTCGACATGGGGCGCAACTTCGCGAACAAGCTCTGGAACGCCGCGCGGTTCCTGCTCATGAACCTCGAGGGGTACACGCCCGACGAGGTGAACATGGACGAGCTACCCCTCGAGGATCGCTGGATCCTCAGCCGACTGGCATCGACCGCAGGCGCGATCACCGACCAGCTCGAGGCGTTCCGCTTCAGCGAGGCGGCACGCTCGATCTACGAGTTCACCTGGTCGGAGTTCTGCGACTGGTACGTCGAGATGAGCAAGGGCCGACTCAAGGACGAGGCGACGCAGTCGGTCGCCCAGCGCGTGTTCATCGCCGTGCTGGACGGCATCCTGCGCCTCGTGCAGCCGGTCATGCCGTTCCTCGCGGAGTCGCTCTGGCAGGCGCTCGGCGAAGTCGCCCCCCGGCGCGGCCTGCCCGCGCCCGTGGACGCCGCGAAGAGCGTGTGCATCGCGCCGTGGCCGGCCTACCCCGAGTCGTGGCGAGACCCGGCGATGGAGTCGCGCCTGAGTCGGATGCAAGAGCTGATACGGCTCGTGCGCGAGATGCGGAACCGCTACCTCTCCAAAGACCCGCGCATGGCGCTCGACATCGCGGTGCGCTGCTCGGAGGAGGTCGCGGAGGATTTCCGCCTCCTGGGATCGTTCATCTCGCAATTGGCGATGGTGGGTAAGATGGCGTGCGGCCCCGCTGTGACGAAGCCGAAACAGGCGGCGACACAGGTCCACGCCGACTTCGAGCTGTACGTCTCGCTCGCCGGGCTGATCGACGTGCCGTCGGAGATGGCCCGGCTCGAGAAACAGAAGGCGGAGAAGGAAAAAGCCCTAACGGTGGCGAAGGGCAAGCTGAGCAGCCCGCGCTTCGTCGAGGGTGCGAAGCCGGAGGTGGTGCAGCAGGTGCGCGACCAGGTGGCGGACCTGGAGAACCAGTTGCGGATCATCGAGGAGACGCTGCGGGATTTGCGGGAGGGGTAAGGGGAGGCATTACCATAGCCGCGTCACGCGGTAAGGATCGAACGCGCCATCGACGCTCACGATGAGCATGCTTTCGACGAGGGACTGAGCGATCAGCAGGCGGTCGAACGGATCCTTGTGGTGGAACGGCATGGCAATCAGGGCCGCCGTGTGGCGGGGCTCGATCGGGACGATCTGAAAGCCATTCTGGTAGATTCCCCGGTCGATGAACTCCTCGTAGGCTTGGAGCAGGGCAAGTTTGCCGATGCTCACCTTGATCGCGATTTCCCAGAAAGTCGCGGGGCTGACGAACTTGACATTACTCGGGTCGTCGATCAAGGTGCGCGCCGTCCTACTCGAGTGGGAATCAGCCAAGGTGAACCATAACAACGTATGCGTGTCGAGGAGCAACTTCACGGCATGTACTCCGCGAAGTCTTTTGAATGCTCGTCGTCGTCGCAGAGGATGGTCATCATGCCTTTGCAACTCCCAAATCGAGGTTGCAGCCTGGGAGCCTCGATGGCAAAGAGTTTTGCGATCGGTAGCTCTTCGGAGGTGATGACGATTTCTTCTCCAGGGGGCAGAGTTCTTATCAACTCTGAAAGATGCTCCTGAGCTTCTTGGAGCGTTACGGTTGACAGAGGGCACTCCTTCTGCGGCAGTCGAAGAGGACACTGGTAACGTGTGTGTCGAATAGCTGCCTCACGGCATGTACTCCGCAGGTTTCTCTTGGGCTTCTTCGAGGGCTACATTGGACACGAATAACTCCTCGTCGAAGGGCTGATCTACCCTACTCTTCCCAACGACTAGCTACCGTCGGTCAGTTCTGCTCGCCGAGAATTGGTGCAGGGGCCTCGACCGATAACTCGGTCACCAGGAGGAGGTCGAGGACGTTGCACGTCTCGTCGTCGTTGTAGACGATGATGGTCCGCCCGCGCGGCGATACCAATAAGTAGTCTCGGTGGCGCACGCGGAACGAACGCCCATCCGCGACGCGGAGCGTGAATGGACGGAACGGCGAGGCATCTCGCCAGGCCCGCAGTTCCTCGAGTGTCATGATCGACCCCGTGATCGTGTTTGGAAATCTCCATGCATTATAGCGAGAGCCGCCGTCGTGGGCATCCCGCTGATGCCTCTTCGAGGTGCAGCGGCTATCATGTCTACTGGGTACGTCTCCCCGGTCCGATCCACCCGAAGACTCATGACCCCACCCGTGCCAGACCCCGTCCGCCTCGTCCTTCCCGAGTCCTCGCTCGTCCTGCTCGTAGGGCCGTCGGGCTGCGGCAAATCGACGTTCGCACGCGCACGATTCTCGGCGACCGAGGTCGTCTCCAGCGACCACTACCGCGCGGTCGTCTGCGACGACGAGGGCAACCAGGCCGCGAGCCGGGACGCCTTCGCGATCCTCCACGAGGTCGTCGCGTGCCGTCTGGCCTGGCGGCGGTTCACGGTGGTCGATGCCACCAACCTCAAGGCCGACGCGCGCCGGCCGTTGCTCGACCTCGCCCGGCGCTACCACTTCGCGACCTGCGCCGTCGTCTTCGAGATGACCGAGGAGACGTGCAGGCAGCACAACGAGCGGCGCGCCGAGCGCCGGGTTCCCGACGACGTGATCGCCCGGCACGTTCAAGTGTTCCAGCAGACTCGGGTCACGCTAGAGGGCGAGGGCCATCAACACGTTTACACGTTGCGAACCGCGGCGGAGGCCGATTCGTCCGTCGTCGTCCGCGAGCCGTTGCCGCTCGACCGGCGGGGCGATCACGGCCCGTTCGACATCATCGGCGATGTCCACGGCTGCATCGACGAACTGCGCGAGTTGCTCACACTCCTCGGCTACCGGGTGGGCGATCGCGTCGAGCCGCCGCCGGGGCGGAAGGCCCTCTTCGTCGGCGACCTGTGCGACCGGGGGCCGGACACCCCCGCCGTCTATCGCCTGGTCCTCGACATGATCGACGCAGGCCATGCCTTGATGGTCGTCGGCAACCACGACTGGAAGCTCCTGCGCCGACTCAAGGGCAACGATGTGAAACTCGGGCAGGGACTCGCCGAGACGATGGAACAATTCTCGCATGAACCTCCCGCACTGAAGGACCGCGTCCGCGCCTTCCTCGACCAGGGGCAGTTCCACTACCTCTTCGACGACGGCAACCTCGTACTCGCCCATGCCGGGTTACGCCAAGACCTCCAGGGCCGGGTATCGGCGCGTGTCCGCAGTTTCGCCCTCTTCGGCGAGACGACGGGCCGGACCGACGAACACGGCCTGCCGATCCGCCTCGACTGGGCGGCCGAGTATAGGGGGCGGGCGCTCGTGGTGTTCGGCCACACGCCAACGGTCGAGCCGCTCTGGTCGAACAACACGGTGAATATCGACACGGGCTGCGTCTTCGGGGGCCACCTGTCGGCGCTGCGCTACCCGGAGCGCGAGGTCGTCTCGGTGCCCGCGCGAAGGGTCTACTGCGATCCGGGGCACCGCTTCGGGGCCGTATCGCCGCCTGGCGACGAGGCGTCATGACGCGGCCCTACACTTTCGGCTGGAGGACGTAGCCCAAGATACAGGCGAGGCGGTCCAGCACGTCGGAGCGGAGCGTCCGCTCTCCCGTCAGGAATTCGTCCAGGGCCAGCGGGGAGATGCCGGCGCGGTCCGCAATCGTGGTCAGGGAAAGAGGACAGCCGTGGACGGCGCGGCGTAGTTCGCCACTGAGCGTGACTTCCTCGCTCGCTTCCTTCCGCATCCGATCGCGCTCGGCCAGGTCCGGTAGTTCGGACGCGATTTGCTCGCGCTGACGGCGGAGGCGGTTCTGTTCTTCGGGCGTGAGTTCGCGGGTGATGCGTCGGGCCTGCGGAGTCGTCATGGGAACCTCAGTTTGGCTCTGGAACTTCATAGGCCGTGACCGGCAAAATGGTGATGGCATCCAGTTCTTCGTAAACCGCGATGAGATAGCGACCGTCCTCGGTGTAGCCCCAAACGCAAGGGAGACCGGATGACCGGCTTCGCCCCTTGCTCGTCGTGGTGCAGACCACATACTCGAAGTCGTCTTGGGAGACGCCGTGTTCGTCGAGGTGTTCCACGATCTCATCCGTCCAGAGGAAATCGAAGGCCGGCATGCAAACGCCTCGACAAAATGTATTCGACCCAGTGCGACAAAGTACCTACAGTTCAATTGTCATTGACCGGCGCTCTCGGCAATCGCGGACTTCAAGAGTTCCTTTTTCGACGCTCCCATCGCTCGCGCCGAATTTCATGTTTTCCCATTAGGACTCGCGGCTGGGCGAGGACAAAAACTGTGACGGGGCGCAGAAATTCTTCCTCGCTGTGACCGTCTTCAATTGGGATGTAAACACATTTACCATCCACTGTATGGCCGGTAATACCCGTGTCTGCTTGTCCACGGTTTTCAACCCATTTGGATGAGGGGTCATCGAGGACATGTATTACCTCCTCGATAGTCAACCCACGTTCTTTGACTGTTGCGAGAAACCCATCCGTGAACTGCCACATGGCTATCCCCTACACAGATTCTCTTGGATGCCGCTTGGCCGGCGCTCTACCGTTCCATCATGTCTCATCAGTCTTTCTTTTGCAATCCATAGAACGGCTTCGGGTTTCTGACCCGCTGCAAGTCTTGCTCTTCGCGGATGACATCGGACGCATCATCGGCGCTCAAATAAGCATCCAGCATCTCCATTAGAATGTGTGCCTCGGCTTCATTCGTCGCGATGTGGTCAACTCCCTTCTGTTTTACGATCTGACGCCACCGCGCCTTCGCTTCCACGGCACATTGCTGCTGGAACTGCTCCAAATCAGGAGTCCTGTCACCCCCATTGTTCAGCATCCATTGCCTTGCAGCTTCGGGATTCCAGCCCTGCTGTTGCAGGGCGTTCAACACCTTATCTTTCATAGCCGCTCCCTTGACACATCCCTTGTTCCGATCGAACCACTGATTCTGCCTCACTCTGATGGATGATCCTACCGCCGCCCCCCTCCGGTGTCAATCATCTCCTCGCGATCGCAGACAGGTTTCCAAATCGCATAGCGCCGCGCAAGTCGTTTTGCCAATTCGATCTTACATCAGCTTCAACTCCAGACATCCGCCGTCGCCACCCCGCAGATGACACCATCCCAAAGACCTCCATGCGCCCAAAGTTGTGGCGTTCCTCCTCACACCACAATTTCGCGGATGACATGCCCATGCACATCCGTCAGCCGCCGGTCGATGCCATTGTGACGAAACACGAGCTTCTCGTGGTCGATGCCGAGCAGGTGCAGGATCGTGGCGTGTACGTCGTAGCAGTACGTCTTCTTCTCGGCGGCGCGGAACGACCACTCGTCGCTTTTGCCGTAGGTGACGCCGCCCTTGATGCCGCCGCCGGCGAGCCAGTTCGTGAAGGTGAACGGGTTGTGGTCCCGGCCCTTGCCGCCTTGGCTGCACGGCATCCGACCGAACTCCGTCGTCCACAGGACGATGGTGTCCTCGAGTAGGCCGCGAGCCTTCAAATCCTTGATTAAGGCTGCGGCGGGCCGGTCGAGGCTCCGGCCCATGTCGCCGTGGTCGCGGGCAATGTCCTCGTGAGAATCCCAGTTGCGACGCGGGAAGCCGTTGTCGGCCCCCGACCAGATTTGGACGAACCGCGTGCCGCGCTCGAGCAGTCGCCGGGCGATCAGGCAGTTCCGCCCGAGATCCTCAGTCATTTTGTCGTCGATGCCGTAGAGCTTGCGAGTCGCGGCGCTCTCCTTCGAGATGTCCAGCACCGCGGGGGCGCTGAGTTGGAGTCGGGCGGCGAGTTCGTAGCTCGCGATGCGGGCGTCGAGCCGGGTGTCGTCGCGCCTGCCCTCGCGGTGTTTCGTGTTGATCGATCGCAGCAGAGCGAGGCCGTCGGCCTCGCCGTCGCGCGTGGCACGGGCCTCGTCGGGGGGGAAGAGGTCCTCGATGGGGTTCTTGCTCGAGGGGCGGACCATCGTCCCCTGATGGGCGGCGGGGAGGAAGCCGGCGCTCCAGTTGGCGGGGCCGTTGGGGGCGAAGCCTCGGCTGTCGGGGAGGACGACGAACGTCGGCAGGTCGTCCGTGAGTCGGCCCAGGCCGTAGCTGACCCACGCGCCCATCCCTGGGAAGCCGGGCTGGACGAAGCCGGTGGCCTGCATGAACGTTGCGGGGCCGTGGACGTTGGACTTCGCGACCATCGAGTGAATGAACGCCATGTCATCGACGCAACTGCCGAGTTGCGGCACGAGGTCGCTGATGAACTTGCCGCACTTGCCATACGGCTTCCACTTCCAGGGGCTTTGCATGACCGCGCCCGGCGCGCTCTGGAACAGCTCGACCTTGCCGCCGGGGTCGAACTTCTGGCCGTGCTTCTTCACGAGCATCGGCTTGAAGTCGAACGTGTCACATTGGCTCGCCGCCCCGGACATGAAGAGCTGCACGACCCGCTTCGCCCTGGCACGGTGGTGCAGACCGCCGTTGAGGCCAGCTCGCGGCGCGGGGGCGGCGGCCTCTGCGCCGAGGATGCAGGAGAGGGCGAGGGTGCCGAAACCGGCACCGGCTTCGCCGAGGAAGAGGCGACGGTCGATGGGGTGGTGCATTGGGAAGCCCTTCGGGTGAGCGTGACTCGCATCGAGCGGTTACAGCCGGAGTTCACTCCCGCAGTTTGCCGAGTGACAAAAGGGACTTTCGGACGCGATCATCTCCGCGCGGATCCTCGCCCCTAAAGTAGTCCCGGCTCGGATACCCCAACTGGATCCGTACCAGTCCTTCCTTGCCGTCGATCGGGTCTCGATCGATGACCGGGCAGGACTGGGAGAAAGAGGAAAACGAAGTCGTGACTTTCCCCTTGTAACAGGAAACACTGTCGGCGACCACCGAGAACGGAATCCCGCAGACGAGGTTCCGCTCATCTTCGTCTCGGACGGTGAGGATGACTCTCGGCTCGAGGGTCATGGTGTGTGTGGCCCATTCGTAGGTCGCGATCTGTTTGTCCGTCAGGATCACCCGCCCTTCGGCGTCCGTGATCTTGAATCGTGGCATCGAGGCTGCCGGTGGTGATGGCCCAGCCGGGGCTGGCGACTTCCGACATCCGGTCGGCAGACATAGAAAGGCGAAAGCCCACACTACAACGAGAATCGGGCGAGCCATCAAAACCTCCGCCGCCTAACTTGTTTTCCTGCCACTCTCCCATTGGCCTCATCCTACCCTTTCCATCCCCCCTGTCCACGACTTTCCGCTTGGCCGTCCCGCTATCCGCGAACCTCACGCGCCGGTGAGAAGTGACCTCGTCCCGACGCCCTGCCTGTCCAGCCCCCTGGACGATCCCTCCTCATCGCCTAGCATGATAATCGCATGAACCTCCAATCCATCTACGACCTGCGCCCCGACCAATGGTGGAACGACCGCGACGGGCCGATGGCCCCGCTGCACTGGCTCACGCCCGCGCGGTTCGACTACTTTCGCCGCGTCGTCGGGCCTCTCTCGGACAAGAGCGTCCTCGATGTCGGCTGCGGCGGGGGCATCCTCGCCGAGCGGTTCGCGGCGGAGGGGGCGAAGGTCATTGGGGTCGATCCGATGTTCGCCTGCTGTCGCGCGGGGCGCGAACACGCGGCGTCGTCGCGTCTGCCGATCGACTACGCCCGCATGCGCGGGGAGTCGCTCTCGTTCGCCGCAGGCTCGTTCGATGTCGTGGTCGCGGCGGATGTCCTCGAGCATGTGGACGACTTGCCGCGCGTCCTGGGCGAAGTCGCGCGCGTGCTACGGCCGGGCGGCTGCCTCCTGTTCGACACGATCAACCGCACCTGGCTGGCGCGGCTCGTCCTCGTTTGGCTCGGCGAGCGGGTCCTGGGTGTCGTCCCGAAGGGCACGCACGACCCGGCGCGGTTCATCTCGCCCCCTGACTTGCGTCGCATGCTCGCCTATGAGGGCATGGCCCTCGGTGACATTACCGGCCTGGGACCGGTCGGGTACTGGCGCGGACGGGTGCGGTTCGGACGCTTACCGTGGACATCCCTCTCGTATCTCGGCTGGGCTAGGAAGGGAGGCAGAGCATCATGAAGCGCCTATTCTGGATCGTGTTCGGGGGCATCACCCAGTTGCTCTTCGCGTGCCTGGTGCCGTTGGTGTTCCTCTGGCTCTACCAGGGTAGCGGCGACCCGATGGGCATTGGGGCCGCCGCCATCGGCAACGAGCGGACCCTCTCCCTCCCCTGGGCCATCGCCCTCGATCTGGCGCTGCTCTTCCAGTTCGGCATCCCGCACAGTGTCCTCATGCTCCCGCGCGTCCGCGATCGGATCGAGCGAGTCGTTCCCTCGGAGTTGTACGGCTCCCTCTACGCCTTCGTGGCGATCGGGAGTCTTACCCTCGGCTGGTGGCTATGGCAGCCATTGCCGGGCGTCGTCTACGAGACTTCGGGTTTCATGATGTGGCTGATGCTCGGAGCCTACCTGGGCAGTTGGGTGCTGCTCTTCTACAGCATCTCGCTCACCGGCCTCGGCTGGCAATCGGGTCTGACGCCGTGGCTATGTTACGTCCGCCGGGTGCCGACGCCCCGCCGCAAGTTCGTCACCGATAACCTCTATGGATTCCTTCGGCACCCGATCTATCTCGGGTTCTTGGGGCTGATCTGGATGACGCCGCGCATGACCTCGGACCACCTCCTCCGCGCCTGCGTCTGGGGGGTGTATGTCTACATCGGCAGCGTGTTGAAGGATCGTCGATTGTTGTTCTACATCGGCGATCGCTACCGCGCCTACATGACGACGGTGCGAGGCTATCCGCTCGTACCGTGGGGGCCGTTGGGGCGAACGCGGGTGTCGTAAAGATGCCGCTTCATGCCGCCCGGAGTTGGTGCCTGGCCTGGGCCAGTTCCAAGATGGCGACAGCAGCTCGGGCACAGGCTCCGGGGACGGCGACCATGGCTTTGAGCGCCTCCAACTTCCCACAGAGGCTCTCGTAGGCCGGGCGGTCTTCCAGCCAGTGGAGGATCTCGCCGGCGATCTTCGGCCCGACGGTCCCGCGTGTGAAGATTTGTTCGGGATAGAGCAACTCGTCGGCGAGGAGGTTGACGAGCGTGATGTACTTCGCCTGGAGCAAGACCTTGCCGAGTGCGTAGCCCACCAGAGGCGCATGGTAGATGATCGTCGCCGGGCGGGCGCGGTGGAGCAACTCGAGGCTCACCGAGCCGGAGACGGACATACACGAGTGCGCGAGTTGGATGATCTCGGCGGTCCGACCCGAGTGGACCTCCAGGGGCACATCGAGGCCCGCGAGCTTCGCGCGGATCAGGTCGGCGTGGGCGGGCTTCAGACAGGCGACGAGGAACCGCACGTCGGATCGCTTGGCGTGGACGATCCGGGCCGCCTCGGCGAAGGAGGGGGTGTTGCCGTTCAATTCCGAGTGCCGTGACCCCGGCAAGATGCCCACGATCGTTCCCGGTTTGGCGCGCTGCTCGGAGACGAAGGCACCGTCGAGGCGCTGCCGGGCGAGTTCGTCGAAGTACGGGTGGCCTATGTAGCGAGCGGGAACCCGGCGCTGCTGGAACCAGACCTCCTCGAAAGGCAGCGAGCAGAGTACCTGGTCGGCGATCTTGCGCATCTTGCGGACGCGCCAGCCTCCCCACGCCCACAACTGCGGCGGGACGAAGTAGGTGACGGGAATCCCCTCGGCACGCGCCGCCTTCGCCAACCACCAGTGGAAGCCGGGGTAGTCGATCAAGACCACCCCGTCGGGTCGCTCGCGGCGGAACGTCTCGCGGGCCAGCTGTAGGATGCGGTAGAACGTCGGGATGCTGCGGATGGCCGCCCCGAAGCCGACGACCGCGTAGTCGCACAGCGGGTGGACGATGCGACAGCCCGCCTCGGCCATCCGATCGCCGCCGAAGCCCAGGAGATCGACCTCGGGGTGCCGCTCGCGAAGGGCGCGCGAGAGGTTCGCCCCGTGGAGATCCCCCGACGGCTCGCCGGCGCTAATGAACAGTCGCATAGATCGCATCCTGCTTCGGATTGGATGGAGGGGGCGTCGTTTCGCTTGTGGGGAGAGGATACCCCGAGACGATAGGCGGAGACAAGTGCGGCTGGATTCCCCCAGGCTCCTAGCGCCGAGTAGCCCCTCGTCCGCCGATCCTTGAATGCGCTCGAGGAATTCGTAGGATGACTACAGACGAGTACGGATGCTACCCTCGAGTCCCGATCCGCATCCTCTCCAATTCTGTTGCGGGTCCACTCGATCTTCACCCGGATGACGAACACGAATTGGACGAACCATGCTCATCAGCGTCGATTGCGAGGTCGGCCTCACGTTCACCCAGCCGACGGCCCTGGTGTGGATGCTCTACCTTCACCCCTCCATAGCGTCGTGGGTCCGATCGCCTGAGCGGTTGACAGTGGAGCCGCCTGTTCCCGTGTCCGAATACACGGACTACTACGGCAACCGCTGTGGCAGGGCGCTCGCCCCCGTCGGCAACTTCTTCATCCGCAACGCGGCGGTGGTCGAAGACAGCGGTCTGCCCGATCATCAGGACTGGGGTGCGTACCAGCACCCCGTACAGGAGTTGCCCGACCACGCCCTCCTCTTCCTGCTCCCCAGCCGGTATTGCGAGGTGGATAGCGAGCTCAAGGATGTCGCGGCTTCGACGTTCGGGCACCTGCCTGCGGGGTGGTCGCTGGTCCGATCCGTGTGCGACTTCGTCCACAACCATGTGCGCTTCGACTATTTGCAGGCCCGCGCGAATCGGACCGCGCTGGACGTGTACCGCGAACGGGTCGGCGTGTGCCGCGACTTCACGCACCTGGCGGTGACGCTGTGCCGGTGCCTGAACGTGCCGGCCCGATACTGCACGGGCTACCTCGGCGACTTCGGGGTGCCCCCGGCGGATTCGCCGATGGACTTCAGCGCGTGGTTCGAGGTGTTCCTCGGGGGGCGGTGGCACTCGTTCGACGCCCGCCACAACGTCCCCCGGATAGGCAGGCTCCTCATGGCCTACGGCAGGGACGCGGCGGACGTGGCGCTCACGACGACGTTCGGCGCGAGTACGCTCCACTCGTTCCGGGTCGGGACCGTCGAAGTAACGGATGTGGGTGGTCTTTCGAGGTAGAGGGCGGAGGAGTCTGATGTCCAGCGGGCCGACGTTCCCCATCTCGAGCTGGAGGGGGCTGCCGGCGAAGGTCTCATCGTTCGCCTCGTATCCGAACCCGGCATGAATAGTAGGGGCGGTAACGTGGACGCTGATCCCCGGCCGGGTCAGACTGCTCTTGGCCTCGACACGGGCAGCGAGGCGCGATCGATGGGGCAATTGGACTTTTTCCGATGGTCCAGCCAAAGAGGAACGTGCCGGACTCCATCACGAAGCCGTCCGTTGGAATGCCGATCTTGACACGATCATCCTTATTGATCGGATAAGCGATCGCAGCAGAGTTGTGCCCTGTTTCCATCCCCTCGATTGATTTGTATACACACGAGCAGTATCGGAATGTTCGCAAAGTGTCCATGTCGAGACTCGTCACACCTCGGAGCGCACCACCGCCCGCGCCCCTGTGAGGCAATGCAGGTTCACGGGGTTCCGCACCGCCTCGCCGAGGATCACGCGGCGCGCCTCCATCGCGCCTTTCGTGCGCATCTCGTCGAACCCTTCGACGGAGTAAAACGCGGTGTGAGGCGTCAGGATCACGCGCGGGTGCTTGCGAATACGCTCGTCGTTGAGCGGCTCGCGCTCGACGACATCGAGGCCGGCGTAGGCGACTTGGCCCGATTCGAGGGCGTGATACAGCGCGTCGAGGTCGATGCACCCGCCGCGCGCGGTGTTGACGACGTAGGCCCCGCGCGGCAACAGTGCCAGCGTTTTCGCGTCGAGGATGTGCCGGGTCTCGCGGGAGAGGAAGCAGTGGACACTCACGAACTGACTCTGCGGTAGCAGCTCCTCGAGGCGGTAGACACGCTCGATTCCAAGGGACTTTTCCACACCATCGGGGAGGAGCGGGTCGTAGAACACGACGCGCAGGCCGAACGCCTTGGCCCGTATCGCGGTGGCGGTGCCGATCCGGCCCAGGCCGATCAAGCCGAGCGTTTTGCCGCGCAGGCGCGGGGTGCCGAAGGCCGACGCGGCCTCCCAGGTGCCGGCGCGGATGGCGGCGTCGCAGACGAGGAGCCGTCGCGCCGTGGCGAGGAGCATCAAGATGGCGTGGTCGGCCACTTCCTCGGTGCCGTAGTCGGGGACGTTGCAGACGACGATGCCGCGCGAGCCTGCCGCCTCGAGGTCCACGTTGTCGAAGCCGACGCCGCAGCGGATGATCGCCCGACACTTCGGCAGGCCGGCGATGACGCGATCGCTGAGTTTGATGTCGTGGTAGACGAGCAGGATGTCGGCGGTCGCGCCGCGACGGATCACGTCGTCCTCGCTGTTCGTTTGCAGCAGCAACACATCGGCGACGCCGTCGAGGACGGGCTTCTCGACGCCGGCCTCGGCGAGGTGATCGGTGACGACGACGAGGGGTCTGGCGGTCATGGCGGTAGCTCTCCGGCTGCGGAAATCGTGTCCAGAGAGTTGTACGCCCCCGCAGTCACGGTGTCCGCCTAAACGAGAGGCCGACCTGTGAGGTGATTCGATTCGTCGATCGAATGCTATGACGGTGGCAGTTCGATCCCCTGTCGATCTCATCCAACGAGCGACCGTTTCTGCAACAGTTCGTCGAACCTCGAGCGCGGCATCACCCCTCGCTCATCGAGGTTCCGACGCACAATGGCGAGAGTGGACCGATCGACCAGGTCCGCCTCCTCGAAGGGTTCCATTACTAGGCGAATTCCCCCCCCACGAAGTTCGAATAGGAGGGAAGGCCCGGCGACGCTTTGCATCTGAAAGCCGAGTCCGAGGAGGAGGTCGCGAAGGTATCCAAAAGTGCATTCAGTCATGATGAACACTTCCTATCTGCCCCAGAACCTTGTCGCGGAATCCGGCGAACTGTCGAACTCCATTCGTGTCCAACACCTGAGTTCGAGGGATGCGTACTGTTACCGTGTTTCCGACAGCGAAGATGTCGAACCCGACTAACTGCGAGAAGTGCGGCCAGGGATGACACGACAGCCGAAGGAGCCGCGCACGAAGTAAGCGGACTTCGTTTGTAGTGTTGCCTCGACAAACCGCTTACTTCGTGCGCGGCTCC
>JANXSH010001042.1 GCA_025356615.1 Planctomycetia bacterium
AGTCACCTCGGATCGCAGCCAGCGCGACCTGAGCCTTGAACGCCGCCGAGTAGTTCTTCCGCTGTCGTCCCATTTCGTTCCCCTTTCTTGGGCCACTCGATAGCTTATCGAGTGGTCCAGTTATCGGGGTCCACTATAACCAGTCGTCATTATGAACGGTATAAGGTGGGGGAGCGATACCGGCGGCTCACCAATGTCGAATACGCTCGGATCCAAGGATTTCCCGACGGCCATTGTCGCGCCGTCTCGGTCTACGATCAATACGCCCTGTTCGGGAACGCCGTCCCCCCCGCAATGGTGAAGTGGGTCATGAGCCGGACGAAGTGCGAAGGCATAACCCGAAGTGGCATGGCGCAGAAGACGACCCATCGGAGCCTGTTCGACTATGCCGGCTAAAGAAGAACTGCGGCAGGCCGTCCGCGATGGCCTCGACGCGATCAGCGCCGAGGTCAATGCCGCCCTTCGTGGCGAAAATTTGGATACGTTGAAGAAGGTGTTGGAACGCACCGGCCGACAGGGGGCAACTTCCCCACTGGTTCCAAAAGCTGCGGACGGACGGGACGCTCCCTAACTTGGACGGCAAGACCATAGGGAGCGTCGTCGAAATGCTCCTCGTCGCAGTCCTGGAGACGAGTGTCTTTGCCGGGTTGGCCATCCCGCCGCTGCGGATCAAGCCGGCCCGTGGTGTCGATCTGCCGGATCTGGATCTCGGCGTGAAGTCCCCTTCCGAAAACTACTGTACCAGCGAGCCTTTCTTCTCAGCCTACGAGCGACTCCTGGGCAGCGAGTTCGATGCGGTCGTCTTGCTCACCGACTACCAAGACGCCAAGAAGCAGCCGCCACTCCGGCTGAGCATCATCCGCTGGCACTACCTGACGAAATCGCAAATGGCCGATGAGGGCTTGTGTCGTCTGGCCAAGAAACACCGGGAGTGGTTGCTCTCCCAGAACGAAGCCTGGACGCAGAAGGTCTTCCGATTCCTCGCGTTCGTGAACCAGAGCGATTGGAGAGCCAAGAAGATCGTCAAACTGATCGACTTGATTCAGGATGAAGGACGTATTTCGAAAGAGATCGCTACTGCCGAAGGTGACTTCGAGAACAAGAATAAGCAACGAGCACGAGAGGACAAGCCTCTCATCCCCGATTCGGAGATCGAAGCGCTTCGTCGCATCCTCACGATCCGCCCCGTTCATCTGGGCGTCATCGATGCGGCCGACAATTGGGTCGTCGAGGCTCAGAAAGACCTGGGGCGATTCCCGAACGATAACGAATGGCACCGGTTGTTGAGCAGCCCCCTCGATGGAAGCATTGGGATGAGTTTCGCCCTCCAATGGCGGTACAACTTCGGCAAACTATTCGGTGCCCGCGAAGATGATCCGGTCGTCATCGACCCCCTCGACGAGTAGAGCAAGATTGCTCTCCTTCGCCCCTGCCGTAGGCCCTTGTCGGCGGATCCCCCCCGTCTCGCCGTTCGACCGGCTTGCGGGCGACCGACTACCCATAGCAGGAATACGTCGAGCGAGCCTTCCCGTGCGGCCATTTCCTCTCCCTCGCCTACAATAGCCTGTACCCGTGACCCATCCGCACGCAACGTCGAGGCACTATGGCCCTGCCCGCTCCCACCGACCGCATCGCACGCGCCGTCACGGTGCTGCTGATCGACGATCAGCCCATCGTCGCGGAGTCCGTTCGCCGCATGCTCGTGGGCGAGCCGGACATCGTGTTCCATTATTGCCAGGATCCCACGAAGGCACTCCAGACCGCCAACGAGGTCCAGCCGACGGTCATCCTCCAGGACCTCGTCATGCCGGACATCGACGGGCTGATGCTCGTCAAGTTCTTCCGCGCCAACAAATCGACCCGCGACACGCCGCTGATCGTCCTGTCCAGCAAGGAGGAGCCGACGATCAAGGCCCAGGCGTTCGCGAACGGGGCGAACGACTACCTCGTGAAGCTGCCCGACAAGCTCGAGGTCGTCGCCCGCATCCGCTACCACTCGCGCGGCTACGTCGCGCTGCTCGAGCGCAACGCGGCTTACGATCGCCTCGCGGAGACGCAGCGCCGGCTCGCGGCGGAGATCGCCGGGGCGGCCCGTTACGTCCAGTCGCTGCTGCCCGTGAAGCTCTCCGGCCAGGTCGAGATCGACTTCGAGTTCGTCCCGAGTCTGGACCTCGGCGGCGACATGTTCGGCTACAACTGGATCGACCCCGACCACCTCGCGGTCTACCTCCTCGACGTGAGCGGCCACGGCGTCGGCTCGTCCCTGCTCGCCGTCTCGGCGGCCAACGTCCTCTCGTCGCGCTCGCTGCCGAACGTCGATTTCCGCGTCCCCGGCCAGGTGATGACTCGCCTCAACGACATCTTCCAGATGGAGCGCCAGGACAACAAGTATTTCACGATCTTCTACGGCGTCTTCTCCAAGGCCGACCGCACCTTCGCCTACTGCAACGCCGCCCACCCAGACGCCTTGCTCTTCACGGGGGCCGACCCGGCCTCGGCGACGCTGCAAAAGCTCACCTCGACGGACACGCTAGTCGGCATGATGCCGCCCGGCCTGGAGTTCACGACGCTGAGCGTTCCGCTCGGGGCGTTCGCCCGACTGTTGCTCTACAGCGACGGCGTCTTCGAGGTCGAAAACCCCGCCGGCGGCCCGATGTGGCAGTTCCCCCAGTTCGTCGAATTCGTCGCCGCCCTGCTCCCCGACGACCAGCCGGTCGCCAAACGGCTCCTCGCCCAGGCGCGGGCCTTACGCGGCAGCGACCTGCTCGCGGACGATTTCTCCTTCGTCGAGATCCGATTCTGACCTCCGGAGTGACCATGAGCTTCCGCCAGAGTAACTTCACGATCCGGCTGCGCCTGAACCTCCTGCTCGTTCTGAGTACGCTCGGCGTCGTCGCCATCCTCAGCCTGGCGATGTACCTGTTGGCGACGCTGCGCATCGGCAGCCCGATGTACAAGGCGATCATCGCGGACAAGGAAATCCAGGGGCTGAGTCAGCCCGCCGTCCTCTACGCGGGGCAAGCCTACGTCGTGCTCCAGATGCTGGAGACGGCTACGAATCCCGAAGAGATCATCATTCTGAAAAATGAATACGAGGGGCACGTCCGAACCTACGAGCAAGTTCGCCAGGATCGGATCAGAACCTTGCCCGACTCAAAGATCAAACGCATGCTCGACGAGGACTGTCACGTCCCGGCGCGCAAGATGTTCGCCATCGCGGAGGGCGAGTTCTTGCCCAACGTCGGCAAGGGGCCGAAGCAGCAGGCCGAAGCCATCACCGTCCTTCGCGCCAAGATCACGCCCTTGCTCCGCGAGCACAGGGCCGCCATCTTCGAGGTCGGCAAACTCATCGAGGAAGACATCAAGGCACGCGAGGAAGAGGCGTCGCTTAGGACGGGTTTCTGGAGTACGACGATGCTGATCCTCAGCCTCGTCTCGGTGGTCATCGGCGGACTGTTCGGCTGGATGACCCACCGGACGATCATCCGCAGCAATCGAATCTTACTGCACCAGGTCACGGAACTCGCCTCGGGGGACAGCGACCTGACGAAGCGCATCCCGGTGGAGAGTTCGGACGAGTTGGGGCACCTCGCCGAAGGCATCAACGCGATGATCCACAAGATCCAGACGGTCGTCGCCAAGGTGCGCGAGTCGAGCCTCCAGCTGCTCTCGACGGCCTCCGAGATAGCGGCGACGGCCCGGCAACAAGGCACGACCGTGCAGGGGTTGAGCAGCTCGACGACCGAAGTCGCCGCCGCCGTCCGCGAAATCAGTGCGACGAGTAAGGAACTCTCCGGCACCATGAGCGAGGTCAACGACCGGGCCAATCAGGCGGCCAAACTCGCCGCAGGGGGCCGGAAGCGCCTGGCCGGCATGGAGACGACGATGGAAGGGCTGGTCGAATCGACCGCGTCGATCTCGGGCAAGCTCGCCACGATCCGCGAAAAGGCGAACACCATCAACATGGTCGTGACCACGATCACGAAGGTGGCCGACCAGACGAACCTCCTCTCGATCAACGCCGCCATCGAGGCCGAGAAGGCCGGCGAATATGGCCGCGGCTTCCTCGTCGTGGCCCGCGAGATCCGCCGGCTCGCGGACCAAACCGCCGTCGCGACCCTGGACATCGAGAGCATGGTCCGCCTCATGCAAGAGGCCGTCACGTCCGGCGTCATGCAGATGGACAAGTTCTCCGAGGAGGTGCGCGCCGGCGTCCGCCGGGTGGCCGAGATCAACGGCCAGACGGGCCAGATCATCGAAGAAGTGCATGGCCTATCGGAGCGCTACCATCAGGTCAACGAGGGCATGCGCAACCAGGCCATCGGCGCGGAGCAGATCAACGAGGCGATGGGCAACATGACGACGAACATCCGCCAAACCGCCCAGGCGCTCGAGGAGTTCAACCGGGCGACGAGCAACATGCGAAGCAGCGTCGAGGTGATGAATCAGGAATTCACGCGGTTCAAGATATGAGAAATAGTTGTCAGTTGTCAGTTGTCAGCGAATACGGTGTGGAGAGACGCCACGAGGTCAGATCCTATTCACTGACAACTGATAACTGACAACTGTGAGAGACCCCCATGCTGGTCCTGACGTTTCAGATCGGCGACAATCGTCTCGCGCTCGATATTCGCCGGGTGCGTGAGGTGGTGCCGCGCGTCGAACTGAAGCGCTCGCCGACCGGGCCGGCCTGGATGGCCGGGCTGTTCGTCTATCGTGGGCAGGCCGTCCCCGTGGTCGACCTCCACCAACTGCTCGCCGGGGGGGAGTGCCCGGAACACCTGTCGAGTCGGATCATCCTCGTTCCCCGGACGGACCCCGAGAGCGGCGAAGAGACTCTACTGGGCCTGCTCGCGGCCCAGGTCGCCGACCTGCGCGAGGTGGAGATAGGCAAGACCTCTTCGCTCGGCGGAAGGCCCGGTCTGGGTCCGACCCTCGTCGATCGCGACGGCATCCTTCACCTGCTGGATCTCGATCGCCTCCTGCCCGGCCCTGAACCTGGCTCGACACCCTTGCTCGTGGGCGGGCCATGAACCTCGAGGCCGTCCTCGCCCTGTTGCACGCGCGGACCGGCCTGGAGATCGGCTCCCTGGGCGAGCAGACCGTCCATGCGGCCGTTCGTTCGCGCATGAAGGCGCTCGGCCATCGGGATGGCGAGGTTTACGCGGATCGACTCCGGGTGGATGGCACCGAGTTCGCCTCGCTGGTCGATGAGATCGTCGTTCCCGAGACGTGGTTCTTCCGAGGCGGCGAGCTGTTCGACTACCTCGCGGGGCACATTCGCTCGACGATGCTCGCCCGGCCGGCGGGGTCGTTGTTCCGCGCCCTGAGCCTCCCGTGCAGCACCGGCGAGGAGCCATTCTCTCTCGCAATCGCGCTCGTCGAAAAGGGTTGCGCCGCTCGGTGTGCGATCGATGGCGTCGATATCAGCCCGCGCAACCTCGACGAGGCCCGGAGTGGCGTGTTCGGCGAACTCTCGTTTCGCCAGATAGCGCCGTCCCTCCGCGCGCGATACTTTCGCGTGGCACCGGGCGGGTGGGAGATCGATCGAGGGTTACGCAACTCGGTGCGATTCCTGCCGGGGAACCTCCTCGATCCCGTCCTGTTGGCGACGACCTCGTATGACCTGATCCTGTGTCGGAATCTGTTCATCTACCTCAGCCCGGCGGCCCGACAACGGGGACTCGCGAACCTGGATCGACTACTCGCGCCGGGGGGCCTCCTCGGCCTAGGGTATGCCGAGCCGATCGACCGCGCGGACCGGCGGTTCGAGCAAACCGGGCCGGGGGAGCATTTCCTCTATCAGAGACCCCCGAAGTCGCCGAAGCTAGCTTCGGTGCTCGCGCCCGCTCTCTTGCCCCTGCCCCCGATCGTCTCGGTCGCGCCTCCGGTTCATGAGGTGCCCTCGATGACCCGCACGATCGACCGTGCCAGGCAGGACGCTGATCGCGGGAACTATGAGGAGGCGTATGGTGTGTGTGTCGGCCTCCTCGCGGAGGCCGGGCCGAACGCCGATGTCTACGCCCTGATGGGGGTGATCCAGCAGGCACGACACCTCACGGACGAGGCACGGCAACACCTGGAGCGGGCGCTCTACCTCGCGCCGAACCACCACGAGGCGCTGTTTCATCTGCTCTTGCTGCATCAGCAAGGGGGCGATGTGGAGCGCGCGTTGGTAGTACGGCGGAGGCTGGAGCGAAGTTCCGCAGAGTCGCGGTGAAGGCGCTGCTGCGAAGACCTCACCCCCCAACCCAATGCCGAAAACTGAAGGAGAATTCTGGGGAGGACGAATGTCAAAAAGCTGTTCCTCGATACGCTGGGAAGTGGAAACGCAACCCACGATCGAGGAACAGCTTATGTCAAAGGAGTCGTCGAAGAGCAAGCGCCGCCAGCGAGAGCAGACGTTCGCTTCCTGCTCGAGGGATTTTCTGTCGCCCTCGTTCTTCCGTCAACTCTATCAGGCAATGCCCAGGGGACGCAAGCGTCGCTGGGAGATTCAGCCCCTTCTCT
>JANXSH010000757.1 GCA_025356615.1 Planctomycetia bacterium
CTTCTCGGTGTCGATGGAGACGACGACGCCGTCTTCCTCCTTGACGAGGGTGTTGCCCTCGCGGCGGTAGCCGCCCTTCTCGAGTTCGTCGGCGAGGAGGCCCGCCATCTGCTCGGCGGGGAGGATTTCCAGGATTTCGAGTTGCGTGCTGATGCGATCCTCGGCGCGGATCACCCGGTTGACGCACTCGCGAACGCTGACGCGGTAAGATCGGCTCATGTCATCCTCGGGGTAGCGGGGTCTCGGGCAATCACGGTTGCGCGGCAGTCGCCTGCCGCATGGGGTCGAGGTTGCGGACGATCGTTTGGGCGCGGGTGACGAGGTCGTCCCCCTGGTATTGCTCCCAATCACTGAGGTACAACTGGGCGATCGGGAACTCGTCGTCGAAGCGCCACACGCCGCGCGCCCACCGCGCCCAGTCGCCCAGTCGGCCCAGGTGGCGGAGCATCGACGTGGCGGCCTGGTATGTCGCGGCGCGGTCGGCGAGGCGATGGCCGCCCATCTGGAGCGCCCCGGTCCACATGCCCGCGTGGGCCGACTCGGCGAGCAGGTGGGACGCGGCGCGGAGCAGGAATCGGGCGAGGTCGCGGCGGTTGGCCTTCTCCAGCGCGGCGAAGAAGGCGTCGAGGACGCGGTCCTGCGAACTGCCGAGGCCGCGCATTACGGCGGGCGATTCGACGCGCTCCTTGCCGCCCTCGACGTGGATCCACCGCGCCTCCAAATCGGCCTGGAGTGCCTCGAGGACGCAGGATCCGACCCCATCGATCCAGGGGGTGAAATTCGGAACGGCGTCGTCGGGAGCTTGGGAGTAGTCCTCGGGGTAGGCGAGCCAACAGAGGGCGTGGGTCACATACGGGGCGCGTTTGCGGAGGGCAGGCGCGCCCAGTGTGTCGGGGGTGTCGCGCAGCCCCTCGTGGGCGAAGAAGAGCAACAGCAGGTCGCCGAGCGTCAGGTCGTCGTGGTCCGGGTGCCAGGTCGTCTGCTTGTCGCCGGGCCGGGCAGAGGTGATCCACATCAGGAATCGCATCGAGTGGGCCGAGTAGTGGAGGCCGAGTTCCCTCGGCGGGGTCCGCTCCCAGAGTCGGCCCGCAGTGACTTTCAGGCGACGGAGGTGGCGTTCGTCGCGCCACCCGCCGCGCCGCGCCAGCAGAAAGGTGCCGCCCTTGGCCAACGCCTCGCGCACGAGCCGGACCGCCCCCTGGCTGAGGCAACGGGGTGCCTCCGAGCGCGCCTCGACGAGCGGAATGGCCCGCTCGATCGGTTCGCGCCGCAGGAAGTAGTACAGAAGCCGTAGCAAGTTGGCTTCGAAGCGTGAGACGTTCTGCATCGCCGATCCGTTGCCCCCCGTCGAAGGGTTCCTGTTGCCTCGAGGTCATCATGCCACGGCGTTCGCGCCTTCGCCATCTCCGCAGCGTCGATATCTCTGATTGTATCGCCTGGGCGCGGGCACGCGGGAGTTTTTTCCCCGCATGGGCGAGTCCGATCCAGACACGATGGCCCCCCGAGAGGTTCTCACGCGGGGTCGAACTCCGTTGATTATAGCAGGTGGGAGAAGGCCCCGCGACGGCGCGAGGGAACAAAGTCGATGCGAGACGAACCGCGCGGGGATCTTGTCCGCGAGCATCGTTCAGGATACATCAGGTCTACATGCCAAAGAAAACTCGCGCGCAACCGAAAGAGATCCCGGTCGTCGGCGACATCGAGGACTGCGAGAAGGACGTGCTGGAGGCGCTGCTCGAGGTGCCGATCGGCGGCGAGTGCGTCTTCTACATCGACTCGGAGGGCGGTAGCGTCTACGGCGCGCTCGCCATCCTGGCGATGATCCGCCACCGCAAGATCCAGGCGACGGCCGTCGTCCTCGGCGAGTGTTCGTCCGCGACGCTCCTTGTCTTCGCCGCGTGCAAGAAGCGGATCGTGACGCGCCAGAGCGTCTTCCTGTTCCACCGCATGCACTGGCACAGCGAACGCCGGATCAACCCGACCGAGGCCATCAGTTGGGCGCGTCACTTCGAGCAGATCGAGCGCGAGATGGACGAACTGCTCATCCGCCTCCTGGCCCCGGCGGGGGACAAGATCCGCGAGTGGACCAACTCGGATCGCTACGTCTCGGGGACGGAGATGCTCGCCGCGGGCCTCGCGGAGGTGCTGGAAGTGGGTTGAAAGGCTGACGGGGTTCTTCCTCGGGACGGGAAAACGCGGATAGGTCGTGCGACCGCCTCCGCCTTGATTTCCTCCGTCCCCTTGTGCCCACCCGTGTCTCGGCGTAGATCAACGAAGGTGCCAATTCCTTCCCCGCCGAGAACCCTTCCATGCGTACACTCCTGTCCCTTTGCGTGCTGTCGTTGTCGTGTCTGGGCCTGGCCCCCGCCGAGGAAAAAGCGACCCGCTCGATCGCGTTCGAGATGAAGGAAATCGAACGCGGCCTGAGTGTCGGCTACGCCGTCCTGCTCGTCGATGTGGACGGCGACGGCAAGACGGACATCGTCGTCGTCGATACGCATCGCGTCGTGTGGTACGCCAACCCGACCTGGAAGCGGCGCACCATCATCGAGGGGATGACCGCGCGGGATAACGTCTGCATCGCCGCCCACGACGTGGACGGCGACGGCAAGCTCGACTTCGTCCTCGGCGCGGGCTGGAAGCCGTTCGACACGAAGGCCGGCGGCACGCTACAATGGCTGAAGCAGCCCAAGAACCTCGACGACCCCTGGAAGATGTACCCCATCGGCGACGAGCCGATGATGCACCGCGTCCGCTTCGCCGACCTCGACGGCAGCGGCAAGCCGGTGTTGATCACCGCCCCGCTCATGGGCCGAGGCAGCACGCGCGAGAAGAACTGGATGGACGGCTCGCCCGTCCGGCTCCAGGCGTTCCGCATCCCGAAGGATCCGATCCGAGATCGCTGGGTGCCCGAGTCGATCGACGAGAGCCTTCATGTGATGCACAACTTCGCCCCGATTCCCGCCACGACGGGCAAGGGGATGGACGTGCTGACCGCCAGCTACGAGGGCGTGCATCGGCTCTCGAAACAGGGCGGCAGGTGGTCGAAGCAGAAACTCGGCACCGGCAACCAGGACACGCCGAAGGGGAGTCGGGGGGCCAGCGAGATCAAGATGGGGTCGCTCG